>CBIHQF010000008.1:0-19046 GCA_966211665.1 uncultured Pseudomonas sp.
TCCAGCGCTTCGCCGCTGAGGATCTTGCCGCTGCTGTTGTTCAGTTCACCGGTGACCAGGCTAAAGGCACGGTCACTGGATATCTCGCCGCCCTGGCTGTTGTCGATGGCGGCGACATTTTTCAGCAACAGGCTGCCGGGGGTGGCGAGCAAGCCCTGACGGCTGTTGTTCAAGCGCCCGCCGGCCAGGTCGAGGGTCAAGGCACCGCTGCTGACGAATTGGCCGCCGCCCTGTTGGTCGAGCCCGCTCAGGTTGGCGGTCAGTGCGCCCTGGCTGCTGATCCGGCCTTTGTCGCGGTTGTCGACTTGCCCGGCGTGCAGTTGCAGGCCCTGGCGACCGTGGATCAAGCCCGACTGGCTGTTATCGATAGCGCCGGTATCGACGTTCAACTGCCCCTCGCTGAGCAGCACGCCGCCTTGCTGTTTGAGGTTGCCCAGGGTGGCCTGCAAATCGCCACGGCTTTCGACTCGCCCACCGGCGCTGCTGTCCAGATCGGTTGCGTTCAGGGTCAGCGCCTGCTCGCTGCTGATAGTGCCCTGATTGCGGTTAGCGATGGTATCGGCTTGCAACGCCAAGGCCCCGACGCTGCTGATCGAGCCGTTATCCGAGTTATCCAGTTGTTCGACATCGAGCCCCAGCTCCGCGCCCGCGGAGACTTCGCCGCCCTGAGCATTACTCAGGCTTTGCGCCTCGATCTGCACACCGGTCTGCGCCGAGATGACCCCGGCGGCGCTGTTGTCGATAGCCTGCGCGTTCAATTGCAGCGCATCGCCGGCGATCACTCGACCGGTCTGATTATTCAACTGCTGCGCTTGCAGGCCCAGCGTGGCCTCGCTGACGAGCTGGCCTTGCTGGTTATCCAGCGCACCGGCCACCTGCACATCGGCAGCGCCATGGCTGTGGATCAGACCGGTCGCGCGGTTGTCGATGGCGTCCGCGGCCAGATTCAGGGTGCTACCCGCGAGAACGCGACCAGCACGGTTATCCAGCTGCCCGGCGTCTATCTGCGTATGACCTTTGCCGCTGAGAGTACCGGCCTGGTTATCCAACAGCTGACTGACCTGTACTTCGAGTTCGCGATTGGCCAGCACTGTGCCGCTGTTTTGCAGACGCTCGCCGCTCAGGCGCACATCACCCAAGGCGTTGCGGCTGTTGTCCGGGTTGACGCCCGCCTCGATCGCCCCCTGGTTGATCAGTTGGCCGCCCTGCAGAGCGATGCTGCCGGCAGCGGCCAGGCTCTTGCGGTTGGCCAGTTCGCTGCCCGCGCTGATGTCGACATTGCCGGCGGCATAGGCGTTATCGGTGAGGTCTACGCCTTGCGCCTGAATCATCAGGTTCTGGCTGGCGGCGGTCTGCGCCAACGTCAACTGACCATTGGCATCGATCTGGATATCCCCGGCGCTGGCGGCCAGGTCGCCGGCCAGCTTGACGCCGACACCGGCCTCGGTGCCGACCAGGCGGATGGCGCCTGCGTACATGCCGCCCAGGGCCGAGCTGTCGATGGCCAGTTGCGGCTTGGCGCTGCCGTCATCGGTTTTGGCCGTGGCATTCAGGGTGTCGGCGTCGACCTGGTTGCGCCCGGTAATGACGTTGAGTTTATTGGCGTAGAGCTCGGCGTTGATCTTGGCGCTACGGGTGATCAGATCGAACTGCTCGATATTGCTGGCGTTGAGGCCGGCGCCTTCGATGGTGATTTGACCGCCGTCGACATCGAAGCGCGCGAGCTTGCCATTTTCGACAATTGGCTTGCCGGTTGTGAGGGTGGCGCGCGGGGTGTTGATAAAGCCGCAGCCGTCACAGGTGATGCCGTGAGGGTTGGCGACTATCACCGCGGCGGACTTGCCGGCCACCTCGGTGTAGCCCTTGAGCTGGCTGGCGTTGGCCCCGGTGACTTCGTTGAGGATCAAACCGGCGGCCTGGCCGTTGAAATTCGGGTTGCCGAGGATAAGGCCGCCTAACTGGGTGCTCTGGGTGGCGGCGGTGGCGTTATTGAGGATCAGCCCCTGCTGGCCGACGTTGTAGTCGCTGAATTTGTTGTGCGACAGGCCGCTGCCGTTGGGCGTGGCGATATTGACGATGGGCACGCCGTTGCCGGCCTGGGCCAGGGCGGTATTACCCGCGGCCTGGGCGTCCACGGTCAACTGCGCGGCGGTGGACACGATCGGGTTGAGGAAGAGTACGCCGATCAACACACAGGCGATGTTTTGGAAAAATGGCGTGCGAACGTCCATGTAATAACTCCAACCCGCAGGTTTAAATCAAAAAAGTCAGCGAAGGATCAAAAGAACAAATCGACGCGGAAATACAGCGGATGCTCTTGGCGCTCGATGGCATCCGGGCGCTCCAGCGAGCGCGCGAAGGTCACCGACGCGGCCAGGTGTTGGCCACGGGCGCTGAGTTCGATGGCGTTGCCGGAGAGCCGGCCGCGCTGTTCGGGGTTGTAGCGACCGCCATGGATCACCCCGATGTCGTAAGCGAAAGTCAAACCGTATTCCTGCACGAAAGGCCGCAACGGCTCCCAGGCGACCGGCTTGCGCCAGCGCAGCTGATTGCGCCAATAGCCGCCGCTGTCGCCGGATATGGATTGTTCCTTGAAGCCGCGCACCGAGCTCAGGCCGCCGACGCTGATGCGCTGCGGGCTGAACAACACGTCTTCGCTGCGCTGGGCGTTGACCAGGCTGTCGAAACTGAACGACTCGCCCCATAGCTGAAAGGGCTGCAAGTAACTCAGGGTCAGGCTGTATTTGTCGTAGCGGGCAACTGGCTCGCCGCCCTGCGGGTCGCCTTCGCGCTGGGCATCGAAGGCACCGGTGCCATGCTGCCAACCGATATCGGCGTTGACGAAGGCCGTACCGATGCGTCGACCGTGGTTGAAGCCCAACTGCGCTTCGGACAGGCGCTGGCTGGAGACATCGATCCGATTGCCGAGGATGAAGTTGTTGCTGCGCAGGTGGCTGACACCGAAGTTGACCGCAGTCTTGCTCAGGCTGTCGCGGTGCAGTACGCGCTCGGCGCGCAGGGCGTGGGTCGTGCTGTCGCCGTCGGTGTCGAAGGCGAAGCCGTTGGCCTCGCTCTGGGTGCGGTAGTAGCTCTGGCTGTAGCTGTAATTGAAGTTCCACCAGCCGTAGGGCAGGTTGTAGTTGAGGCTCTGATTCTCGGAATGGCGATAGTGGTCGCTGAGCGCATCGCGGCCGGAGCGCAGGCTCAACTGATCGGCCAGACCCAGCGGGCTGTCCCAGTCCAGGCCCAGGCCCCACTGCTGTTCGCCGGTGCTGAGTTGCCCGTCGTTATGCCGCGCCAGACTGACGCGCCAGGGTTTGCTGCGCTGCCCCTGCAAGCGCACGCGACTGCCGCCGACCTGCTCGCCCGGCACCAGATCCAACTGAGCCTGGCGCGAAGGCAGACGCCCCAGTTGCTCGACCAATTGTTCGAGTTCGCGCAAATTCAGAACACGTCCCGGCGCACCGGGAAAGCCCATGGCCAGCTCGCGTTCGCTGGCCAACTCGGAACTGTCCAGGCCTTCCAGCAAGCCCTCGACCACTATCACTTGCAGGCTGCCGCTGGCCAGGTCCTGCTGCGGCAGGTAGGCGCGGCTGGTCACATAGCCACGGCCGACATAGTGATCGGTAATGGCTTTGAGCAATTGGTTGAGTTGGCTAACGCCCAAGCACTGGCCGATAAAGGGCGCGAGGATCGCGGCCTGGTCGGCCGGGCCGAGCAGGCTGGCGCCGCTGAGTTCGATACGCTGGATATCGAAGCAGCGCTCGTCCGGCGTGGTCGGTTCGACGGCAGGCTGCTCGGCTTTGCCCGGCAGTTGGCGCAAGTCGTCGAGGCGCCGTTGCTGCTCTTCCAGCAGACGCTGCTGGCGGTCCTGGATCAGGTCGCGCTCACCCGGGGTCTGGGCCATGGCGGCAACAGGAGCGATGCAAAACAGTAGCCATACGGCCAACGTACTACGAAGGGACATGCCTTCATCCTTGAATAGCGGAGACGGGCGGCGAAAAACGGGGGGGCATTAAAACGCATGGCGTCTTGACATCACACCCTAAGGGTGTGAGACCGGTCACATACTCAATCATCCACCCGGAATTCCAGCCGAGCGGTCTGCCCGCTCTCGTCGAGCACGCTGAGCTGGTAGCGGCCGCGGCTGAAGGGCTGGTTGATCTCGCCACCGGCGCTGCTTTCGCCGACCGGTTGGCCATCGACGAACCACCAGCGCCGGCCGCTGCCGCCCAGGGTAGAGAGGCGCAGACGCAACGGCTCGCTGCTGCCCGCGGGGCGGCGCAGGCGGTCGCCGTCGCGTACGCCGACGATCGATAGCGGCGCGGCGGGCGGCGGGTTTTGTGGTGGGCATGCGGGGTCGGCGTTCGGTAGGCGCGCGCTGCGCCTTTCCCGGCGCGGCAGCCAGGGTTCCAATGGTGCGGGCCAAAGGGCCAGGCTGTGCGCGGTGGCGCCGGGGCAACTGGCATCGACGCGCAGGCCTGCGGGGTTGAGCCAGATTTTTTCTTCCAGGCCCAGGCCCAGCGGTTGATCGCGGGCTTGCAGGGTCGGCGGTGTGGTGCCGGCCAATGTCCAGGCGAAGCGCTGGCGCCGGCAGTTGGGGTCGCGGCTATCCAGCGGCTGGCCCAGCGGCCAGCAGATCGCCGCGACGCCGACCTCGGCGGGCTGCGGGTCGGCCGGCAGGGCGATGCCGCGCTGGCTGTCGCGGTTGACCAGCAGATCGTGCACCTGCAACAGCAAGGGTGCGGCCGAGGCCAGACCGAACTGGCCGGGCACCGGGGTGCCGTCCGGGCGGCCGATCCAGATGCCGATCAGGTAACGCGGCGCCACACCTATCGCCCAGGCATCGCGAAAGCCGTAACTGGTGCCGGTTTTCCAGGCCAGGCTCGGGCGTTGCAGCAGCTGCGCGCGCGGATCGCGATCCGGCCGCGCCTGACCGCCGAGGATGCGCCGTACGATCCAGGCGGCGCCCGGCGACAGCAGGCGCCGTTCATGCAAGCCATCCTGCGGTTGAAAGCGCAGGCGCGCAGCCTTGCCGCCACGGGCGAAGGCGCTGTAGCCGCTGACCAGTTGTTCCAGGCGGCTGCCGGCGCCACCCAGGATCAGCGCCAGGTTCGGCTCGGCCATGGGCGGCAAGGCCAGGGGCACGCCGGCGCTGCGCAGTTCGCCGGCGAAACGTTTCGGCCCGTAGGCTTCCAGCAGTTGTACCGCAGGCAGGTTGAGCGAAGTGGCCAAGGCCTCGCTGGCCGAGACCGCGCCGCTGAAACCGGCGGCGAAATTGCCGGGACGGTAATCGCCGTAGCGCCGCGGCACGTCCTGTAACAGGGATTCGGAATGGATCAGCCCCTCGTCCAGGGCCATGCCATAGAGAAAGGGTTTCAAGGTCGAGCCGGGCGAGCGCAGCGCGGTGATCATATCGACATGGCCGAAGCGCTTGGCATCGCCGATATCCACCGACCCCAGGTAGGCGCGCACCGCCATGCTCGCGTGCTCGACCACCAGAATCGCCGCCGAAGTGCGCTCGGGCAAACGCGCGCGCCAGCCCAGCAGCAGGTCTTCCAGGCGGCGTTGCAGGGCGGCGTCCAGGGTGGTGCGGATCAGCGGCGGGCTGCCGGCGGTGTTCAAGCGCCGCGCCAGTAAGGGCGCCAGGCGCGGTTCCTGGCGTGGCGCCAGCAGTACCGGTTCTTCCAGCGCGTCCTCGATCGTTGATGGCGGCCACACCTCGAAGTCGGCCAGGCGCCTGAGCACTTTGTCCCGCGCGGCCTGGGCCCGTTCGGGGTGGCGATCCGGGCGCAAGCGGCTCGGCGCTTGTGGCAATACCGCGAGCAGCGCCGCTTCGGCGCGGGTCAACTGGCTCGGCGGCTTGCCCAGATAAGCCCAACTGGCCGCCGCCACGCCCTGCAAGGTGCCGCCGAAGGGTGCGCGGTTGAGGTACAGGGTGAGGATTTCATCCTTGGACAGGTGCCACTCCAACTGCAACGTGCGCCAGAGCTGCTTGAGCTTACCGGGGTAGCTGCGCGCATGTGGGTCGAGCAGACGCGCCACCTGCATCGACAGGGTGCTGCCGCCGGACAATACGCGTCCGCCTTTGAGGTTCTGCCAGGCGGCACGGCCCAGGGCCAGCGGGTTGACCCCGGGATGGCGATAGAACCAGCGGTCCTCGTAGGTCAGCAGCGCCTCCAGGTAATAGGGCGAGACCTCGGCGGGACTGACCGGGTAGCGCCATACGCCGTCGCGGTCGGCGAAACGCCATAGCGGCGTGCCGTCCTCGGCCAACACCACCCGGGCCAAATCGTCTTCGGGCAAGGGCAGCGGGAACAGGCGGTCGGCGGCGAACAGCAGCAGCGCCAGGCACAGCGGCGCTGCCAGACATGGACGGCGCAGCACGGGCCATGGCCGGGTTAGCCAAGCGTAGGGTTTCAGCACTCGGAATTCCTGGGTTGCATCCTGGGTTCGCCTTTGTAGATCCTGTTCGAGTTGCCTTTACGTCGTGGAGCCTGATCGTGGGCCGGGCTCTGGCTGCTTCGTCAAGGCTACAGCCGGGCAGCCCTGCGGGCTGTATCGCCGCGGGGGCGCGCCTCCTACAAAGCGGGTACGCGGCCTTTCGAGCAATCACGCAGCCATTTTGCCGAATGCCTGGCACACTGGCGCCCAGCAGCAATAGTGCTCGGCAAACTGGAACAGAGAAATATGAGTGTTGAAGGTTTTTTCGAATCGCTTGGCCAGGCATTCGGCTCGATTATCCGCTTTATCGTCGAAGGACTGAGCGGCTTTTTCGGGCTCGTCACCGGTGCGGTCGGCAGCTTTATCGACGGTATGTCCAAGGCCCTGGGCGTGACCCCGTCGCTGCTCAGCATCGCCGTGCTGATCATCGGCCTGTGGCTGCTCTATCTGGCCGTACGGGCGTTTCTCAAGCGCTCGATCATCGCCGGGTTGATCTGGATGGTGCTGGGTTTGTGGCTGCTCAGTGGGTTGATCGGGTAGTTACCTGTTGCAGAGCTCCTTGCCTGAGAGATGTCCCCGGGGTGCACCCGGGCTGCCAGAACCAAGGGTGGATGACGCTTTTTTCATCCACCATCGCGGTTTTGTGGATGGATGAAGCGCCATCCACCCTACGACCTAGCCATGCCATTCGAGCCTTGCGTATAGATAGACAGCACGCGAAGGACTGTTGCCGGCTCAGCGCTCCTCGACCACCATTCGCACCGGGGTTTCGCCCAGGGCTTGCCAGTTCGGGCGGTACATGGATTCGACCAGGGGTGGCGGTACGCGGTAGCTGCCGGGGGTGACGGCGCGGGCCAGGTACAGCAAGTGGGTGGTGTCGTAGCCGTTCACATCGATGGCCGCGACGTAACGGTCGCCGCGGAACTCCTGGTGCTTGATGGCCGCGTTCTGCATCGACTGGAGCCATTCCTTCACGGCGCTGCCGGCGTCCTCCAGGCTCGCCGAGCTTTGCCCGAGGTTCTGGTTTTCCAGTTCCAGGCCCGCTGGCAGCAAGTCGACCACCAGGGCATCGGGCACCCGCTGTTTGGCCGACACGCCCAGGTGCACCAGCACAAGTTCGCCGCTTTGCAGCGCCGTAAGATCCAGCGGCCGGCCGTCCATGCCCAGGTATTCGCGGTAGATGCTGAGGTTCTCGCCGCCGGCGGGCGGGGCCTTGACCGGATAGCCGGAAAGGGTCAGTTGCTGATACAGCGGCGCTTCGCCGGGATTGGCAAGCGTCAGCGGCGCGACCAACTGGTCGCCGTCCAGCTTGAGGCCGGACTGGGCATTGCTCAGGGCGAACTCGAAACCGCCGCTGCGCAGATCGGCGCGCCAGCTCGGCTCGGGTTTGCCCAGCAGATTACGACCGGCCAGGTACAGCGAATTGCGCTCCTGGGTCGACAGCCAACGGTTGCCGGCCATTTCGTCCGCCAGGTTGAACAGGCGCTCTTCGCGGCGGTTGGCGGCCAGGTCGTGTTCCTCCAGCAGCGCCATGATCAGCGCCTGATCGCGTAGCGGGCTGCCGTAGTCGCCTAGCCAGTTGTCGCCGTCGCGGCCGCGGGCCAGGCCGGCGGCGAGTAGTTCCTCGCTGCGCGGCTGGTCGCCCATCTTCCGCAGCGCCACCGCCAACTGCACCAGCGGCAAGCCGGAGGCAGCATCGGCACGGCGTTCATAGAGGCTGCGCAAGGCACCGAGCGGCGCCTGTTGGCTACGCGCCAGCACATAACCGGCATAGGCCTGCACGGCGAAGCGGCTGTGGTTGGCATCGTCGCTGTAGCTGACTTCGATCAGGTTGCGCTCCTGCACGTAGCGCAACAGGCGCTCGCTGGCCTTTTTCAGCGCCTCGTCCGGCACGCCGAAGCCCTGTTCGCGGGCGCGCAGGAGGAAATCGGTGACATAGGCGCTGAGCCAATATTCCTCATCGCTGTCCGCGCCCCACAGGCCGAAGCTGCCGTTGTAGCGCTGCATGCTGAGCAGGCGTTCGATGCCCAGCTCGATCGAACGCTTGCGCTGCGCTTCCGACTCGCCCTCGATGCCCAAGCGTTTGAGGCTGGCCGCATCGGCGTACAACGAGGGATACAGGCCGCTGGTGGTTTGCTCCAGGCAACCATAGGGGTAGGCCTTGAGCGCGCGGATATGCTCGCCGAGGTTGAGCGGCGGACGACTGGAAATCGCCAGGCGCGCCTCCAGCCCCGCGGGCTCGAAAGCCTCCAGCACGCCGGCCGGCAGGCTCCAGGCTTGCTCCTTGAGCACCGCGCGGAAGTGCTGCAGTTGTGCCGGATAGGCCGGGCGCACGCCCAGGGTCCATTCGCGGCTGAACGGCGGCAGCTCCTCGCCCGGCAGGGCCAGCCCTTGCACGCTGACCTTGACCCGGCCCTGGCCATAACCGCCGAGCGCGCGCACCGGGATGCGCAGAATGGTGCGTGCGCCGTCGGCCAGGTTAACCGCCGTCTCGGCGGCGGGCTGGATCAGGTTCAGTTGCCCTTCGGCGCTCAGTTGCACCTTGAGTTGCTGGGCCTGACCGGACAGGTTGCTCAGGTCCAGCGCCAGGGTGGTTTCGTCGCCACCGGCGAGGAAGCGCGGCGCCGAGAGTTCGGCGATCAGAGGCGCGGCCACCACGGTCTTGCCTTCGGCCATGCCATAGCGCTCGTCGGTCCAGGCTTGCGCCATCAGCCGCAACTCGCCGTTGAAGTCAGGGATATTCAGGCTGACTTCGCCCTCGCCCTGCTCGTTCAAGCGCAGCGGCTGGCTTTGCAGTGCGACTATCAGCACGCTGGTATCCGGGCGTTTGCCGCCGGCGGCCAGGGCCGCGTCGCCACCGAACGCCAGCTTGGCCACCCGGCCCTGTCCGGCTTCGATCAACTGACCGTAGATATCCAATTGGTCGGCACCATAGGCCTTACGACCGAACAGGTTGGCGAACGGATCGGGAGTGGCGTACTCGGTGATATTGAGGATGCCGACGTCCACCGCGGCGACCAGTACCTGCACCTGCTTCGGCACGCCGCCGTCGGCATCGCGCGCGCGCACCTTGACCTTCAGCGCCTGGTTGGGGCGCATCTTCTCGGGGGCTTCCAGGCTCAGCGCCAGCTTGCGCGGCGCGCGTTCCAGCGGCAGGTGCAGCAGGCCGACCGCGCGCTTGGGCGTGGCGTTGCTCTTGCGTTCGCCGGGGCGGATCACCAGGGCGCTGATATAGAGGTCGTGCCGCGCCCAGTCCTCGGCGATCGGCACCTCGAAGGTTTTGCCTTCGGCCGGCACCTCGATCTCCTGCCACCACAGCGGCCCGTCGCTGGATTCGACCAGCAGATAACCGTTACCGGCAGCGGGCGGAGTGACCGTGACCTTGGCGGTTTCGCCGTCGGCATAGGCCGGCTTGTCCAGCGCCAGCTTGACCTGATCGGGGCGCACCGCGCCGCCGTCGGCGTTGTCCTGCCAGCGGTAACCGGCCCAGAAACGCAGGCTGCTGAGCATGCCGGTCTGGGCGTCGATGACTTCGACGCGGTAAGGGCCCCACTCCACCGGGAAGCTGACTTTCGCAGTGCCGTCGGCCTCGGTGCTGAGGGTCTGCTCGTCGAGGGTGAGGAATTTTTCGTTGTAGTTATGGCTCCAGCCGTCGCTCTCGGAGAAGTTCCAGAAGTAGTCGCGGCGTTCGCGGATAAACCGCACGGTCAGTTGCTCGGCGGCCAGTTTGTTGCCATCGGCGTCGGCCACCAGCACTTCGAATTCGGCCAGGCTGTCGGCGTCGACTTCTTCGCCGTCGAACAAGGCGCGCAGGCCCGGCAGGCGCTCGGCGGGCCATACCGGTTGGATCAGCCGACGGGTGATGGCGCGGCCGCCGGATTCCTGCAAGCTGGCCTGGAGGATCAGGCGTAGCGGCGACTTGGCATCCGCCCAGCGGCTGTCGATGCTCAGGCGGGTTTCGCCCTGCTCGTCGAGATTGACTTCGTCCAGTTCGATGTCCTGGTTCAGCTCTTCCTCGGTGATCGAGCCGAACTGGTAGCCCGGCAGGCTGGCGACCGCTTCACGCAGCGGCCGCACGTACAACTGGCCGCTCAAGCGATTGCCGGCGGCCGGCGCGCCGTACAGGTAGCGCCCGGTCACTTCGAAGTCGGCGTTCTGCGCCGGGGTATAGGGCTGCTCGCTGCCCTTGAGTTCCAGGGCCAGGCGCTCGGGGAGGAAGTCCTCGACCGAGAATTCATACAACTGCGGTTTGCCGTCGCCCAAATCGAGCAACAACTGCCAGCGCCCGGTCGGCGCCTCTTCGGCCAGTTGCAGCTGGTATTGATAGAGACCGGAATCGTCGGCCTGCCAGACGAACTTGCGGCTGACCTGCTCGTCCGGCCGGCGCACCTCGACGTTCACCGGCTGGGCCTTGACCGCGCGGCCGTCGGCATCGCGCAGCAGGGCGTTGAGCAGCACGGTTTCGCCGGGGCGATAGAGATCGCGCGGGCCGAACACGAAGAACTGCAGCGGATCCGCCTTGGGCCCGGCGATATCGAATTCGGCCAGATCCAGCGCCGAGCCGTTGAGGCGCAGCAGGCTGGTCTGCTCGCCCTGATGCGCGAGCAAAACCTCGGCCTTGGGCGGCAGCGGCAGTTCGGCATGGCCGGCGCCGTCGGTGGTGGCCTCGGCCAGCAGTTGGCCGTCGCCGTCGAGCAATTCCAGCGCCACGTCGGCCATGGCTTCGCCGCCGGCCAGGGCCTGGGTGAACACATCCAAACGGTCGCGGTAGCGGTGCGCGGACAGGCCGATATCGCTCAGGGTGAAGAGCGTGGCCGGTTGCGAATAGCTGTAATTACCCGCCTCGCGCATCACCGCCAGGTACACCCCGGGCTGCTTGAACGGCTCCAGGCCGGCGATCGGCAGCAGCAGGGTTTCGCGGGTGTTGCGCGCGGGATTGAGGTCGAAACGCCCGCCATAGACCAGATCGGCCATCGGCAACAACGAGCGCGATTCCCAGGTATCGAGGCTGCTGCTAGTACCCCAGCGGCTGAGAAAGGCCGGCAGGGATTCGGGCTTGATGCGGAAGAACTCGACATTGACCTTGTCGACGTTCAGCGCGATCACCGGCAGCCCTTCCGCCAGGCGCGTGGGCAACAAGGAACCGCGGCTGGCGAAGCCGACGCTGGCTTGCAGGTCGCGGGTTTCCAGACGGCTGACGTGCTCGGCGGCGAGTTTCGCGCCGGTCAGCGCGCGCAGGCCGGCATCCACCGTCAGCACCAGTTTGCGCTGCGGCTCGAGGTGGCGCAGACGCAAT
This sequence comes from uncultured Pseudomonas sp., assembly GCA_966211665.1. Taxonomy (GTDB): domain Bacteria; phylum Pseudomonadota; class Gammaproteobacteria; order Pseudomonadales; family Pseudomonadaceae; genus Aquipseudomonas. The sequence goes on from CBIHQF010000008.1 coordinate 11,741, forward strand.
TCCATCAGGTTGTCGCTCAGCACCCAGGCGCCGTCGACCTTGCCGTCTTTGCTATCGACCAGGTGCAGGCGCTCGGCGAATTTCTGTTCGGGATCGAGCGGTACCGAGAAGCTCACCGACAGGCTGCTGGCGCCGTCGATCTGCACTTCGGAAACGTCCACCACGCTCAATTCGCGCCCGGCGTAACGCTCGCTCAAGGCCTGCACGTCGACCGCCGGTTTGGCCGCCTCATCGCTGGCGGCAGGAACGCTCGCGGGTGGCGCGGTCTGGGTCACCTTGGCGGGTTCGGAGGTGGAGGAATCACAGGCACTGAGCAGGCTCAGGACAAGCGCCAGAAGCAATCCATTCTTCGGCATCGCGGGGGCTCCAACAAAAGGATGTGGCAGAGGGCTGACACTATAGTCGAGTGCCCGAAAAGCCACGAGTGCGAAACGAGAGAAGCGCCAAGCCACGCACGCATTCCATTCCCGGAAAAATAGGGCTCATCGCATTTTGTGGGCATGGTGGGTTTAACACCGGACTGGCAATTTTGTGTTTTTTGATCACAGCGCTCTCTGCTTCTGGAACAGGTTCATTAACGTGTCGAACCAGACTTCTGGTTTCGCCCCTCACGGGCGAATCAAGGTGTGGCGCCCGTGAGGGGCGCAACCTAAACGTTCAGCACGCGCGTTAATGGGCCATGCCAAGCCATTGACCTGCACACAAAATTGCCAGTCCGATATCAATCGGCACTTCCCCCCGAAACTCCGCGAAGAACCAAAAATATCGTCTGGAGTGGTTCGACCGAACGCTGGCGCTGCGGCCTTATACTGCGCCGTTCGAACGGAGCCCTTATGTCCTTGATCCGCGACGCCTGGCAGCACGCCCCGACCCACACCCGGGTCTGGGCCTTGGCCGCACCGATGATTCTGTCCAACCTCTCGGTACCGCTGGTGGCGCTGGTCGACAGCGCGGTGATCGGCCATTTGCCCCATGCTCATCAACTAGCCGCGGTCGCGGTTGGCGCCAGCCTCTATACCCTGCTGACCTGGGCCATGGGCTTTCTGCGCATGGGCACCACCGGCTTCGCCGCCCAGGCCGCAGGCCGCGCGGACGGCGGCGGGCTGCGCCAGATTCTGTTGCAGGCGTTGCTGCTCGGCGGCCTGCTCGCCCTGATGCTGATTCTGCTGGCGCTGCCGTTGAGCGATCTGGCCCTGCGCCTGATGCAACCCTCGTCGCAGCTCGACGACCTGGCGCGTACTTACCTGCATATTCGCCTGTTCGGCCTGCCGGCGGTATTGGCCAGCTATGCGCTGATCGGCTGGCTACTCGGCACCCAGAACGGCCGCGGACCGCTGGCGATTCTGCTGACCACCAACCTGCTCAATGTCTCGCTCGATCTGCTGTTCGTCCTCGGCCTGGACTGGGGCGTGGCCGGCGCGGCCTGGGCCTCGGTGATCGCCGAGTGGAGCGGCGCGTTGCTCGGCCTGTGGCTGGCGCGCCGGGCACTGACCGCTTATGCCGGACGCATCGACTGGCCGGCGCTGGGCCGCTGGCTGAATTGGCGACCGCTGCTGGCGGTCAACCGCGACATCTTTATCCGTACCCTGATCCTGCAAGGCGTGTTCTTTATGCTCACCGTGCAGGGCACCCGTCTCGGCGATGCGACCGTGGCGGGCAACGCCCTGCTGCTCAACGGCCTGTTGCTCACCGCCCATGCCCTCGACGGTTTGGCCCATGCCGTGGAAGCGCTGAGCGGCCATGCCCTCGGCGCGCGCGACCGCGATGCATTGCGCCGTAGTCTGATCGTCGCCGGCGGCTGGTCGCTGCTCGCCAGCCTGGGCTTCGCGCTGTTTTTCTGGCTCGGCGGACACTGGTTTATCTTCCTGCAAACCGATATCGCGGCGGTGCGCGCGATTGCCCTCGAACACTTGCCTTATCTTGCGGCGCTGCCCTTGATCGCGGTCTGGAGCTACCTGCTCGACGGCCTGTTCATCGGCGCCATTCGCGCCCGCGAAATGCGCGATGCCATGCTGATGGCCCTGCTGCTCGGCCTGCCGCTGGCGTGGTGGCTGCAAACCCTGGGCAACCACGGCCTGTGGCTGGCCTTTCTGTGTTTTATGGGGCTACGCAGCCTGTGCCTCGGCGGCTATGCTGTGCGCCTGAGTCGGCACGACCTGTGGTTCGCGCCGACGCCCGCAAAAGCCTGACGATTCGAATATCCGAATAAGGAAATCACCATGGCCCAGGCTATCGCCGCCTATCTGCACTTTCTGTCGATCTTCGTGTTGTTCGCCTTGCTCAGCATCGAGCATCTGCAATTCAAACTACCGCTGGATCTGGCCCGCGCTCGCCGGCTGATCATCGTCGATATGGCTTACGGTTTGACCGCAGGCGTGGTGCTGGCCACCGGCCTGGCGCGGGTGATCTGGTACGGCAAGGGCACGGCCTACTCCCTGGGCAACAGCCTGGTCCACGCCAAGGTCGGGCTGTTCGTGCTGGTCGCGCTGCTGTCGATTCTGCCGACCTTCGTCTTCCTCAACTGGCGTAACCAGCTCAAGGCCGGGCAGGTGCCGAGCGTCAGCCCACGGCAAGCCAAGCTGGTGACCATGACGATTCGCCTGGAGCTGCTGTTGCTGCTGATCATTCCGCTGCTGGCGGTATTGATGGCCCGCGGTTACGGGGTGATCGGCTAGCCCATGCCCATCAACGATCTTCTCCTGCTCGTGCTCGCCGGGTTCGCCGCCGGCGGGATGAACGCCCTGGCCGGCGGCGGCACCTTCTTTTCCTTTCCCGCGCTGCTCGCCGCCGGTTTGCCACCGGTGACCGCCAACGCCACCAACGCCGTGGCGTTATGGCCGGCCAGCCTGGCCGGCGCCTGGGCCGCGCGCACCTCGTTGCGCCCCCTGGGTCGTTATCTGCTTCCATTGCTGCTGGCCGGTTTATCCGGCGGCCTGCTCGGCGGCCTGCTGTTGCTGGCGGGCGGCGACGAGATTTTCCGCCACCTGATTCCCTGGCTGCTGCTGACCGCCACTTTGCTGTTCGCCGCCAGCCCCTGGCTGCGCCGTTGGTTGGCGACCCATCGCGTCGCGGCGCCAGCGGGCGCGGAGCAACCGCCGCACAGCCCGCTATCGCTCGGCGCGCATATCGGCGTGTCGATCTACGGCGGCTATTTCGGCGCCGGCATGGGCATTCTGCAACTGGCGGCATTCTCCATCGAAGGCCATCAACTGGCCCGCGCCAATGCCCTGAAGAACCTGATTTCCGCGGTGATCTACAGCATCGCCACCCTGACCTTCGTGATCGCCGGGCGGGTCAGCTGGTACGAGCTGGCGATTTTGCTGGTCGGCACCACGCTCGGCGGCTATGCCGGCGGCGCCCTGGGCGAGCGTCTGCCGCCGACGCTGCTGCGCACCCTGGTGATAGCCGTGGGCAGCGGCATGACCGCCTATTACTTCTGGACGACCTATTTCGCCGGATGACGGAGCGGCTCCGGGCGGCCCATATAGCTCTGCAACTTACGGTTATTTGCCCACGCGGCGCGGCTCTGCTAGTGTCGCGCCGGTTGCAAATCCCGCCAGAGAACGCCCGCCATGGCCCGTAAAAAAGCCTCGCTCGACTTCGAGCAGTCCCTCACCGACTTACAGAACCTGGTCGAACGCCTGGAAAACGGCGAGTTGTCGCTGGAAGACTCGCTGACCGCGTTCGAACAAGGTATTCGCCTGACCCGCGATTGCCAGGCCGCGCTGGCACAGGCCGAACAAAAAGTGCAGATACTTCTGGAGCGCGACGGCGAGCTGGAGGAAGCCCCCTTCGACGCGGACCCGCAAGCATGATCGAAGCCTACCAAAGGCGCTGTCAGGCGCGTGTCGATGCCGCGCTGGATCGGCTGTTCATCCCGCCGCACGCCGAGTTGGCGCGCCTCTACCAGGCTATGCGCTACAGCGTATTCAACGGCGGCAAACGGGTGCGCCCGCTGCTGGTTTACGCCGCCTGCGAAACCCTCGGCGGCGCGGCGCAAGATGCCGACGGCGCAGCCTGCGCGGTGGAATTGATCCATGCCTACTCATTGGTCCACGACGACCTGCCGGCGATGGACGACGACGACCTGCGTCGCGGCCAGCCGACCACCCACAAGGCGTTCGACGAAGCCTGCGCGATCCTCGCCGGCGATGGTTTGCAGAGCCTGGCCTTCAGCGTGCTCGCCGACCCGAAACTGAACCCCCTGGCCAGCGAATCGGGTCTACCGATGGTCGCCTGCCTGGCCCGGGCGGCGGGCCCGGCCGGGATGGTCGGCGGCCAGGCCATCGACCTCGGATCGGTCGGCCGGCGCCTGGATCGCCAGGCCCTGGAAAGCATGCACCGGCACAAGACCGGCGCGCTGATCGAAGCCAGCGTGCGCCTTGGCGCCCTGGCCAGCGGCAAGGCCGACGAGCGTTCGCTACTGGCCCTGCAGAATTACGCCCAAGCCATCGGTCTGGCGTTCCAGGTGCAGGACGACATCCTCGACGTGGAAAGCGACACCGCCACCCTCGGCAAGACCCAGGGCAAGGACCAGGCCAACGACAAGCCCACCTACCCCGCCCTGCTCGGTCTGGACGCGGCCAAGGCCTACGCCCTGGAACTGCGCGACCTGGCCCTGCACGCCCTGCGCCCGTTCGACGATGCCGCCGAGCCGCTGCGCGAACTGGCGCGGTTTATCGTCGAGCGCCGCAGCTAGACCAGCGGCCTACCCGCCCCGTAGTCCGGATGCAATCCGGGGGAAATCTGTCGTCAGCCACACCGCCCCCGGATTGCGCCAAGGCTTATCCAGGCTACAAAAGCGCGCGTCGTCGCTCATGCAATCCGGGGAAATTCTGGCACCGCATCCGACGGTCCAAACCTGGCGATCATCACCCAGGCAAATATCCGCTCCTACGCCTGGCGTGGCTTGGTTTACCTAGCCCGCCGAGCGCCTAAGATGGCTACAGAGCAAAAAAAACTGGAGCCACCATGCCCTTTTCCGCCCAGCGGGTCACCGAGGCGAGATCGCCATAGCCCGGATTTGACCGCCGCGCCCCACGGGCGGATTATCGCGGCGGCGCTGAGGCGCCCGGAAAAACCTCACCGATAGCAGCTTTAACGAATAGTGATATCGGCTCAATGCTGGAGCTGCGCCAGCAGTTCGCTCCCCGTAAGCCCATCTGTTCGGGTTTGCCAGGCGCTCAACAGAAACTCTCGAGCCGCGCCACATACCACTCCGGAAACCCATACTCGCGCGCAGCCATTGCCAAACGGCCGACATATTCTCGATCGGCCGGTTTGTCATCGCGTGAAGGCGGTATGTAGCACATGGCGGGTTGCAAAGTGCCAAGCCTGGTTTCCACCAATACGGCTTCCGGCAAAAAGACACCGACACCATCCTTCGAATAGAGTCGGTCAAGCTCTTGATGCGTTGCGTGCACCCGGATGCCGTAGATCGAATGTTGATCCGAACGGCTAATATTCGCATGTGGACAGAACGAGATATCGAACCCGTTGAGCCGGGCGACTTCGATCTGGTCCGGGTGAAATCCGCTGCCGGCCATTACGTCCCGCCGCATGAAGCTGCCGTAGAAAAATACCGGGATACGTTTGGCCGATGGTATTGCGTGTGACATAAATGATCTCGCTTCTTGTTCCGTTATTCTTTTGATGCGTCCGAATGTTGGACGAGCCGCATTAATCCTCGAACGGTTTGGATAATATGTCGGCGCTATGGAATCGAAACGCCAAAAAATATCGCCGAAAAGCCAAAACACCGAGATGGAATGGCGTGTCTTGGCGAAATGCCATGCGGCCGGCTCGGCGCGCCCGGAGCATAAGCACCGAACCGGGCAACTGATATTTGCCTTGGGCGGCGTAATGTTGGTGAAAACTGGCTCAATGCGCTGGACGGTCCCGCCGCAGCGCGCGCTATGGATACCCGCAGGGCATCCGCACTCGATTGCCATGCTGTCTCAGGTGGAGATGCGCACTGTTTATTTTCAGCCGGCCCTGATTGAGGCGTGCTCGGGATTCCTGCGCAAGCATGAAGTGCATGCGGTGGTTGCCTCATCCTTGCTCAAGGACTTGATCCTCGGCTTGTTCGACGAGCAGCGTGACGTGGGCACACACAGCCTGATGGCGCGTCTTGTGCTGCATATGTTACGCGAGACGGCCTGCCTGCCGACTTTTCTGCCGATGCCCAGGAATGAGAGGCTGCACGGGGTGCTGACGATGCTCATTGCGGCAAATGGCTGGAACATGCCGGCACATGAAGTCGCGTCCCGTGCCGCCATGTCCGAACGTACCTTCAGTCGACGCTTTAATGCTGATGTCGGCATAACCTTCCGTGCCTGGCGGCAGCGGGCGCGCATTATTGCGTCGCTCGATATGCTCGCGGCGAACAGACCCGTAAAAGCCATCGCAAGCACCCTGCAATTCGCCAGCTCGGCGGCATATGTTTCGGCGTTCCGGCAACTGCTCGGCTGTACACCGAACGAATTTCGAGACGAAAGGCGAATCAACCCTCCATAAGCCCCGACCAATTGCAGCTTATGGCTTGCCGTTGGCGGGTTTCCCCGCCAGATAATGGCGCAAGGCTTCGCGGGCGTCGAGGCAGAAAGGCTGCTGCTGTGCCCGCAGCAATGCCTGTGCGGTGGGCATAAACGCCGCCTCCAGCACCTCTTCGGGCTGCAAGCGCAAGGGCGCGTCGGACACGGCGGAAAACACCGTGCACCACAGGCGGTTGTCCGGTTGGTCGAAGAAGAACCGCCGGTGTTCGCGCAACTCGACCGCGGCGATGCCCAACTCCTCTTCCAGCTCGCGTGCCGCCGACTCGGCATAGCTTTCGTCCGCCAATACCATGCCACCGGCCGCCACATCCCAGTAGCCGGGATACAGCGCCTTGCTCAGGGTGCGGCGATGCACGCAGAGCTCGCCGGCGGAATTGAACAGCAGGATAAAGGTGCCGCGGCCGATCGCCCCGCGCTCGCGCAATTGCGCCCGTGGCAGGCTGCCGAGCAGGCGGTCGTGCTCGTCGACCCAGGCGATCAGCTCCGCATCGGAAGCGGCGCGGTGCGCCGCTTCAAGCGCCGAAACGACCATGCCTCAGCCTTGGCTCAGCAGCATACGCAGGTCGATCAAGCCGGCATTGGCGCGCGAGATGTAATTGGCCATGACCAGCGAGTGGTTGGCCAGCAGGCCATAGCCGCTGCCGTTGAGCACCATCGGGCTCCATAGGGTTTCCTGGGCGGCTTCCAGCTCGCGGATGATCTGGCGCAGGCTGACGGTGGCGTTCTTTTTCACCAGCACATCGGCGAAATCC
>CBIHQF010000009.1:0-18907 GCA_966211665.1 uncultured Pseudomonas sp.
CGGCCAGATAGAGCGGGTTGTGGTGCAGGGTGTTTTCGAACTCGAGGTCGTAGAGCACCAGTCGGGCCAGATCGCTGCGGCGCATGGCCGCGACGTATTTCTGCTCGTCGGCGTCCAGTTCGCGGCGCTCGGCGAACGCGGGAATGAACAGGGCGCGCTCGCGATTGAGCAGCCCGCCATCCAGATACAGCTTGACCGCCTCGGCTTCACGGGCCTGATCGCCGCCTTGATAGGCGAAATAAACCAGCACATTCAGCAGAATCAGCAGCAGGGTGACGACGGGCGGTTTTTTCCAGTCCAGCGGGTGTTCTGCGGGGATGATCAACATCGACAACCGTTCCTTGGCGACAGGGTGTCGGCGAGGCTAGCAGTTGGCCACTGTTTTGTCAGTTACCGCGTTTGCTTTCTATCCCGACCAGGCGGTTGGCTTCGAAACGCAGGAAGTGGTACATGCCGTTACGCGGGCCGTAGGTCCATTCCTCGACGGCCACCTCCTGGCGGAAGCCATAAGCGTCGATCACCTCGCGATAGCCGAGAAAGGCACGGCTCAGCGGCTCGCCGCATTTGCTGATCACGACGCCGCTCGAGTCGTCGGTGCTGATCAAGGCGCTGTTGCAACGCAAGGTCGAGGAGGCCATCGCGCTGGCGGGCAGGAGTATCAGCAGAGCGGTGATCAAGGTTTTCATGGGCTACCCGTGGCGGCTAACGACTGCGTTGGCGTTCGATCTGGCGCAAGCGATTGCCCTCGAACGTGAGGATGCTCAGCATGCCATTGTCCGGTCCATAAACCCATTCCTCGATACTGTATTCGCGGCGGTCGGAAGGGCCGAGGCTATAGCCGATCAGGTCGCGGGCTTTGGGTTCGCCGCACTTTTGCAGCACTTCGAAACCGCGATCGCCGATGCTGACCAATTGGTTGCCGCAGCGCAGGGTATCGGCCTGGGCCATGCCGGCCCAACAGCTGAGAGTCAGGGCCAGGCAGGCTGAATGGAAGTGGTTCATGCTATCCCCTCACTCGCTATCGAGTTGCAGCTGCGTGGCCACGCGGCCATCGCTTTGCGCCTGGCCCAGGCTAGCATCCACCAGGTAGACGCGGGCGTCCGGCAGACCACCGCGATCGACCAGATATCCCTTTATCTCCGCAGCCCGGGCCTGGGCCAGCCGGCGTTGCAGTGCGGTACTTTTCGCCCAGAAATTCAGCAAGCCTTCGCGCAGTTTGTCGGCGCGCTCCTGATCGTCCAGATCCTGCCATTCGGCAGGCGGTTGTCGTTTCAGGCGGGTACGGTAAATGCCTTCGAGCAAGGGCGCTTTTTCCTCCTCGGGGACCTGCAACTGGTCGGCGCTGGCCGGCACCGTATCGCCGCGCCGCTGCAGCACACGGTAATAGGTGCGCTGGAATTCGCGTTGCAAACGCTGCTCGGCCACCGGCAGGCCATCGCTGCTTTGCGCGCTTACGCCTTGCACCTCCAGACGCAACGTCGGACGCTCCTTCAAGGCGTTGGCCAGGGTATCCAGTACGTTCCGTGCATCGCCATCGAGTTCGCTGCTGCCGGCGCTGAAATGCACGGTGCTGAGGTCCAGATCGGTGCCGCCGACCAGCCCGCCGATGAATTTGAACGGCGCCTGGGCCGCGCGCAGCACCAGGTTGCGCAGGGTTTTCCAGACGATCGGCATGACGCTGAACTGCGGGTTATTGAGATCGCCGCTAACCGGCAAGCTCAGGGCGATTTTACCTTCGGTATCCTTTAGCAAGGCCACCGCCAGACGGATCGGCAAGTCGACCGCACTGGGGCTGTCGACCTTTTCGCCGAGCTGCAGCTGCTCGACCACCACGCTGTTCTCGGCGTTCAGTTGGCCCTTGCTGATGCGGTAATGCAGGTCCAGGCTGAGCCGGCCCTTGCGGATGCGGTAGCCGGCGAATTTGCCGGAGTAGGGCGTCAGGGTGGTCAGTTCGAGTTGCTTGAACTGGGTGCGGATATCCAGGCGCTGCAGCGGATCGAAGGGGGTCAGGCTGCCCTTGATACTGACCGGCGCATAACGATCGACCTTGCCGGCGATATCCACGCTGGCGGGCGTTTGTGCGCGGCTGTCGAGGGTGCCGATACGGCCATTGAGCTGCTGGATCGCGGTGGCGAAATTAGGCGTCAGGCTGAAGTCGGCGAAGTTCGCCGAGCCATCCTGGAGACTCACTGCGCCGATGCGGATCGCCAGCGGCTCGCTCGCACCAGCCGCTGTTGCGGATGGTGCGTCGCCGGCCGGGCGTGGGGGCTGGGCGACCAATAGCTCGCTGACGTTGGTGCTCAGGTCTTCGTTGATGATAAAGCGCGCATAGGGCTGGCTCAGCTGCACCTCGTCGATGTTCAGGCTATCGCCGTGGCGGTAGTTCAGACCGAGCAGGTCGAGCTGTTGCCAGCGCAGGAAGTCGCGACCCTTGAGGGTGTCCAGGGTATGCAGTTGATTGACCTTGGCCGTACCGCTGACGCTGAACGCCAAGGGTTCGATGCTGTTCAACTGCACGTCGAGATCGCTACCGAGCAGGCCGCTGCGCAATTCGAGCCGCACGAAGGGGCTGAGGTAGGCCTGCGCCGGACGCAGGTCGATGCCCTGGCTGCTGACTTTCAGGCTGGCGCTGGTCGGGCTCAGTTGGACCTGACCTTCGGCGTGCAATTTGCCCTGCTTGCCCACGCCGGTATCCAGCTTGAGGGTGAAGGGCGAAGTGCCGAGGCTGTCGAAATTCGTCAGGTCGAGCGCCAGCGGGCCCACGTCGATTTCGACGGGCTGCTCGGGTACGCGGTCGGTCAGATGGGCGCGGTAATCGCGCAATTGCACGTCGCGCAACAACACTTGCCAGAGTTTGCTCGGTGCGGCTGCGGCATCCTTTGCAGGCGCCGCGTCCGCGGCCCGGGGTGGGCCCAGCAGCTTTTGCCAATCCAATATGCCGTCGGCTTCGCGGGCGGCCCAGATTTCCAGCTGGCGGCTGCGGACTTGGCCGATCGCCACCTGCTGTTTGGCCAAATCGACACTGCTCGCGCTGACGTCCAATTCTGCCAGCTTGAGCAGCGGGCGGCCGTCGTTGCCGGCGATGGCCAGGGGCGCAAGCCGGACTTGTGTGTTACTCAGCAGCAGCTTGAGACCCTCGGCCATGCTGAACGAGTAATCGGTCGCCAGGTTGACGACGCCGTCCTCCAGCACCAGGGGCACGGCATCGCGCACGTAGGGCCAGAAGGTTTTCAGCTGACCGTCACTGATCTTCAGGTTACCGCTGGAGCCGAGCGGCACGAGGCTGAGGTCGCCGTTCCAGTCGATGCGCGCGCCATTGGGGCCTCTTGCGACCAGGGTCAGATCGGCATTGCCGTCGGGCAGGGTGCTGAGGTTGTGTAGCTCGAGGTTCAGGTCGTCGTAGGTCAGGTCGATGGCCTCGCCGGGGCGCAAATCCTGGAAGTGCAGGTTGCCGCCGCTCAGCGCGATTCGGTCGATTTGCAGAGCAAAGGTTTTGCCGGGCTCCGAGGCCGGTTCTTCGCTGCTCTGCGGCAGTTTGAAGAGTTGGGTCAGGTTGAGCGTGCCGTCCTTGGCGATATGCAGGTCGCTGTGGGGGCCATACAACTCGACCGCCTGCAGATGCAGGGCGCCGCGCCACAGGCTATCGAGTTGCAGGTTGGCATACAGGCGTGCGAAGGCGATCTGCGCCTGCTTCGTTTCGCCGATATGCAGGCCCCACAGGCTCAGCTCCAGGCTGAAGGGGTTGAACTGCAGGCGCTGCACGCTGGCCGGTGCGTTGGCGTATTGCGCCAGTTGCTGATTGGCGATGCGCAGGCCGATGCCTGGCAGGATCAGGAAACCCAGCAAACTGTAGAAGGCGACGGCGATCAGCAGGGCGCTGGCGGCGCGTTGGATTCCTTTACTCATAACAACGTCGTCTTCCGATGAGAAATGCCTTTGAGTATGGCATGTGCCTTCAGTTCAGTAGCCCCCCGCCGCTCAGGATTGTGCAGTCGTTTACAGCTGCAGGATCAGCGTCTTCAGCGGCGGCTGTCCGTCGGTGGATGGGAAGTCTGCCGCGGGCGTCAGTGTCTGGCAATCGCGCACCGGGCGGCCGAGCTTTTGCGCGCAGCGCAGCACCTGCGCGCGCCAATCGCTCAGAGCGACTTTCGCCAGGTTGTTGCAGCAGATCAGCACACCATCCTCGGCGGTGGCGAGCAGCGCCGGCTTGAGCAGGCTCTGGTAATCGCGCAGCAGATCGACGGTGCCGAAGGCGCTCTTGGCCCAGGCCGGCGGGTCGAGAAACACCAGGTCGAATTGGCGCTGATCGAGGCGCGGGTAGGCCGGCAATTTCTGCCCGCGTCTGGCGCTGATCGGCAGGCCGGCCAGTTGGCGAATCGCCGGAAAATAGTCCGACTGGATAAATTGCATCGGCGCCAGTTCGGGGTTGAGCGCGCCGTTCTCGCGACCGACCGCCAAGTTGCCTTCGGCGAAGTCGAGATTGACCACCTCGCGGGCGCCGCCGGCCGCCGCGCTAAGGCCAACGCCACAGGTGTAGGCGAACAGATTGAGCACCGACTTGCCGGCGCTGTGTCGTTTGACCCAGCCGCGGGCGTTGCGCAGGTCGAGAAACAGCAGCGGGTCCTGGCCGGCATGGCGACCGCGCACGCGGTAGTTCAGGCCCCACTCGTGGCCGATCAAGTCTTCGAGGGCGGCCGGCTCGGCCTGGTACACGGGGTCGCTGCGGTCGATCCGCGAATTGCCCCGGGAGCGATCGTTGTAGACCAGCAACAGCTCTTCGCCGAGGTAGGCCCGGCACTGCTCGGCGAGTTGCAGCAGCTCGTCGCGGCTCAGGCGCTGGTGAAAGCTCTGTACCAGTAATTGCGGACCGTAGCGGTCGATGGTCAGGCCGCCGGCGCCTTCCTGGCTGCCGTGAAACAGGCGATAGCAATCGGTGCCCTGGCGATGCAGTTCCGCCAACAGATCCTGGCGGTTATTCAGTGCGGCGCGCAGCGCCAGGTCGAGAGAGGGCATGCGCGACGACTCGGAAAACAAGGGCGCGCAGTTTATCAAGAATCCTCTGCCGGGATGCCAGCCCGGTAGAAACAGCAAGGGCGCCCGAAGGCGCCCTGTAGTTTGCGAAGCAGCGTTGACTCAGACGATGCGGTTGATGCCGGTGCGGTCAGAACCATCGGCTGCTACGCGGTTGATACCGGTACGGTCAGCGCCGTCGGCGGCGACGCGGTTGATGCCGGTGCGGTCAGAGCCGTCTGCTGCTACGCGGTTAATACCAGTGCGGTCTGTACCGTCTTCAGCGACACGGTTGGCGCCAGTGCGGTCTGCGCCATCGGCAGCGATGCGGTTGATACTGGTACGGTCGAAACCGTCGACGGCGATACGGTTGCTCAGGGTGCGCTCGGCACCGTCGGCGGCGAAAACATTGCTGGTCAGGCTGGCGGCGAGCAGGGAAGCGATCAGGTACTTGTTCATGTGGGCGTCCTCGGGAGAGTGGGTAAGTGGCTACGGGGCTAATGTTGCGCCGTGGCCCGACTCTTGAGAAACGCAGGCGGTCGATAGCGAACATTAGCGCTATCGATGGCCCGCAGGGGCCGCAGGTTTATCCACGGTGCTTGCAATCCGGGATGAGTTGGCAGCCGCACAAGTGCTCCCCGGATTGCATCCGGGCCACCCAGTGCCTCCGGCTTTTTCCAACCTCCGAACCTAAACGAGTGACCCACGGTAGGTAGCCTGGATAAGCGCAGCGCAATCCGGGAAGCGATGTTAGCTATATAACCGTTCCCTGGATTGCGCCAAGGCTTATACGGGCTACGAGGCGCGCGCAGCCTGAGTGGATAGCGCGAAACCAGCAGCATCATCGCTTCACGAAAGTATTTGCAACAGGGTCTGGCATAGCCAATAAAAACGCCGGCACAGAGGCCGGCGCTTTGTTGGGATGTTACGGCCTAGCGTTCGATGGCCAGGGCCACGCCTTGTCCACCGCCGATGCACAGGGTGGCGAGGCCTTTCTTGGCGTCGCGTTTGATCATCTCGTGCAGCAGGGTCACCAGCACCCGGCAGCCGGACCCGCCGATAGGGTGGCCGAGGGCGATGGCGCCGCCGTTGACGTTGACCTTGGCCGCATCCCAACCCAGTTCTTTACCGACTGCCAGGGCCTGGGCGGCGAAGGCTTCGTTGGCTTCGATCAGGTCGAGTTGCTGCAGTTCCCAGCCGGCTTTTGCCAGGCAGCGCTGGGTCGCGCCGACCGGGCCGATGCCCATGATCGCCGGGTCGACGCCGGCATTGGCGTAGGCGGCGATGCGCGCGAGTACCGGCAGGCCCAGGGCCTTGGCTTTTGCCGCGCTCATCAGCAGCACCGCGGCGGCGCCGTCGTTGAGGCTGGAGGCGTTGCCGGCGGTGACGCTGCCGTCTTTCTTGAACGCGGGCTTGAGTTTGCCCAGGGATTCGGCGGTGGTGCCGGCGCGCGGTTGTTCGTCTATGGCGAAGGCGACGGGCTCGCCCTTGCGCTGGGGGATCATGATCGGGGTGATTTCCTCGGCGAAGCGCCCGGCCTCGATGGCGGCGCAGGCTTTCTGCTGCGAGGCGGCGGCGAAGGCGTCCTGCGCTTCGCGGCTGATGCCGTACTTGTCCACCAGGTTCTCGGCGGTGATGCCCATATGGTAGTCGTTGAAGGCATCCCAGAGGCCATCGGTGATCATTGTATCGATCAGCTTGGCGTGGCCCATGCGCAGGCCGGTGCGTGCGCCGGGCATGACGTAGGGGGCCAAGCTCATGTTCTCCATGCCGCCTGCGATGATCACCTCGGCGTCACCGCAGCGGATTGCCTGGGCGCCCAGGTGCAGGGCTTTGAGGCCGGAGCCGCAGACCTTGTTGAGGGTCAGCGCCGGCACCGCATGGGGCAGGCCGGCGAGGATCGCCGCCTGACGCGCCGGGTTCTGCCCGCTGCCGGCGGTCAGCACCTGGCCGAGGATCACTTCGTCGACTGCTGCGCCGTCCAGGCCGGTTTGTTCCAGCAGACGGCGGATTACCGCTGCGCCCAACTCAGGGGCCGGGATATTCGCCAGCGCGCCCTGGAAGGTGCCGATGGCGGTGCGGGTGGCGGCGACTATGACGACTTCTTGCATAAAAACCGAACCTCATAAATACCAGCGCGGCGGGCCGCATAAGGGCGCTATGTTGGCATACGGGCGGCGTTTGCGGCCAGTCGCGAACCGGCCGGTCAGCCGAGTGGCGCTGGTGCCAGGCGCTTGTGTGCGCGCTGTGCGGCGCAGGCGGCCGAGCAGGTCGTCGCGAAAATTCGAGTGATCCCAGACCCCGGCGAGCGCCAGCGGATGCAGCGCCTGCAAAAGCAGGGCGCCGATGCCGCCGATCAGCATACTGGTGAAGTCGCCGTGTACCTGCCAGCTCACCGAGTCCGGGCCGAACAGGCCGGGGTCGCCCTTGGGGTTTTCGAAATCGATCTGACCGAGGGCCAAGCCGCTGAGGTTGAATATTTGGCCTTCGATATGGCACCGCAGAAATTCCATGGGAGTTAGCTTCAAGCCTTAAGCGGCAAGCTTCAAGTAAAAGCTTGCCGCAGCCAGACCTCCAAACATGCTGATTCGCTTGCAGCTTGTAGGGGGCGGCCATCCGCCTTGCAGCTTGCAGCTGCTTAGCGATTAAGGCGCTGCTCGATCAGGCTGTCCACCACACTCGGGTCGGCCAGGGTCGAGGTGTCGCCCAGGCTGTCCAGTTCGTTGCAGGCGATCTTGCGCAGGATGCGCCGCATGATCTTGCCCGAACGGGTTTTCGGCAGGCCGGGCGCCCATTGGATCAACTCGGGCTTGGCGAAGCCGCCGATTTCCTTGCCGATCAGCGCGAGCAGATCTTTCTTCAGCTCGTCGCTGACCGTCACCCCGTTCATCGGCGTGACGAAGGCGTAGATGCCCTGGCCCTTGAGGTCGTGGGGGTAGCCGACCACCGCGGCTTCCGCGACCGCGTCGTGCAGCACCAGGGCGCTTTCCACTTCGGCGGTGCCGATGCGGTGGCCGGAGACGTTGATCACATCGTCCACCCGGCCGGTGATCCAGAAGTCGCCGTCCTCGTCGCGTCGGGCGCCGTCGCCGGTGAAGTAGTAGCCGGGGTAGGGCTTGAAGTAGGTGTCGACCATGCGCTGGTGGTCGCCGTAGACGCTGCGGATCTGGCTCGGCCAACTACCCTTGATCGCCAGTACGCCAGCGCCCGCGCCGCTGACTTCCTTGCCCTGCTCATCGAGCAATACCGGTTGCACGCCGAAGAACGGGCGGGTGGCCGAGCCGGGTTTGAGGTCGGTGGCGCCGGGTAGCGGGCTGATCATGATGGCGCCGGTTTCGGTCTGCCACCAGGTGTCGACGATCGGGCAGCGCATCTCGCCGACCACGTGGTAGTACCACTCCCAGGCTTCCGGGTTGATCGGCTCGCCGACGCTGCCGAGCAGGCGCAGGCTGGTGCGCGAGGTGGCCTTGACCGGGCCTTCGCCTTCGCGCATCAGGGCGCGCAAAGCGGTCGGCGCGGTGTAGAAGATATTCACCTGATGCTTGTCGATGACCTGCCAGAAGCGCGAAGCATCGGGGTAATTGGGCACGCCCTCGAAGACCAGGCTGGTCGCCCCGTTGGCCAGCGGACCGTAGACGATATAGCTGTGCCCGGTGACCCAGCCGACATCGGCGGTGCACCAGTAGATATCGCCGTCGTGGTAGTCGAACACGTACTTGTGGGTCATCGCCGCCATCAGCAGGTAACCGCCGGTGCTGTGCAGCACGCCCTTGGGTTTGCCGGTGGAGCCCGAGGTGTAGAGGATGAACAGCGGGTCCTCGGCATCCATGGGTTCGGCCGGGCAGTCGCTGGAGGCTTCGCTCAGCGCCTTGTGGTACCAGATGTCGCGGCCTTCGACCCAGTCGAACTCGCCCTGGGTGCGCTCGACCACCACCACAGTGGAGACGTTCGGGCAGCTTTGCAGCGCCTTGTCGACGTTCTTCTTCAGCGGCACGTACTTACCCCCGCGCACGCCTTCGTCGGCGGTGATCAGGGTGCGGCAATCGGCATCGAGGATACGGTCGCGTAGCGCATCCGGGGAGAAGCCGCCGAACACCACCGAATGCACCGCGCCGATCCGCGCACAGGCGAGCATGGCGTAGGTGGCTTCAGGGATCATCGGCATGTAGATGCACACCCGGTCGCCCTTTTTCACTCCGCGGCTTTTCAGCACGTTGGCCAGGCGGCAGACGTGGCTGTGCAGCTTGTTGTAGGTGATATTGGCAGACTCGCTCGGGTTGTCGCCTTCCCAGATCAGGGCGATCTGCTCGCCGCGCTTTTCCAGGTGGCGATCGATGCAGTTGTAGCTGACGTTCAATGTGCCGCCGGCGAACCAGTTGGCCTTACCGCTTTGCAGGTCGCCGCTGTAGACCCGGTCCCAGGGCTTGAACCAATCGAGGAAGGCCGTCGCCTGCTCGGCCCAGAAGCGCTCGGGCTGTTCGATGGATTGACGGTACAGGCGTTGGTAATCGTCGGCGTTCACATGGGCGCGCTGACGGACCGCATCGGCAACTGGATGGCGAGTGATTTCGAACATGGCGGGGCCTTTTTGTTATTCCGCAGTGGGTAAACCATAGCATTCAAGCGAAAAGCCGAAAAATCGGAAAAACATATAGAGCCCGGCGAGCGGAGAATATTTCCGGTCGCCGGGCGGGGCGGGTGTGATCGAGGCGGCAGTGCTAGCCGCGATGCCGCTCGCGGAAATGTTGAATCAGGCCTTGGGTCGAAGCATCGCTGGCAGGTTCGTCGGTCTCGCCGGTAAGGCGCTGATAAACGCCCAGGCCCAGCTCCTTGCCCAGCTCCACGCCCCATTGATCGAAGGCGTTGGTGCCCCAGATGGCGCTCTGCACGAATACCTTGTGCTCGTACAGCGCCACCAGTGCGCCGAGGTTGTACGGCGCCACGCGGGTGAGCACGAGGATATTGCTCGGGCGGTTGCCGGGGATCACCTTGTGCGGCGCCAGGCGCTGCACTTCGGCCTCGGCCAGGCCCTTGGCACGCAACTCGGCCTCGGCCTCGGCGCGGGTCTTGCCGTGCATCAGCGCCTGGGCTTGCGACAGGCAGTTGGCGAACAGCCACTGGTGGTGGTCGGCCAGCGGGCTGAAACTGTTCACCGGCACGATGAAGTCCGCTGGAATCAATTGGGTGCCCTGGTGCAGCAACTGGTGATAGGCGTGCTGACCGTTGCAGCCGACGCCGCCCCAGATCACCGGCCCGGTACTGAAATCCACCGGGCTGCCATCCTGGCGCACCGACTTGCCGTTGGACTCCATATCCAACTGCTGCAGGTGTTTGGTGAAGTTACGCAGGTAGTGGTCGTAGGGCAGGATCGCCTGGCTCTTGGCGCCCCAGAAGTTGCCGTACCAGATGCCCAGCAGGGCCATCAGCACCGGCATGTTCTGCGCTAATGGCGCCTGGGTGAAATGCTGGTCCATGGCATAGGCGCCGGCCAGCAGTTCCTTGAAGTTGGAGATGCCGATGGCCAGGGCGATGGGCAGGCCGATCGCTGACCACAGCGAGTAGCGGCCGCCGACCCAGTCCCACATCGGGAAGATGTTTTCCGCCTTGATGCCGAACTCGATAGCGGCTTTCTGGTTGCTGGTCACGGCGATGAAGTGCTTGTGCAGCTGTACTTCCGGGCCGCCCATGGCCAGGTACCAGTCGCGCGCGGCCAGGGCGTTTTTCAGGGTCTCCAGGGTGCCGAAGGACTTCGAGGAGACGATGAACAGCGTGGTCTCCGGGTTCAGTCGCGCGGTCAGGTCGCGGAACTCGCTGCCGTCGATATTGGCCAGGTAATGGCAACGCACACCGCGCTGGGTGAACGGGCGCAGCGCTTCGGAAACCAGTTGCGGGCCGAGGAAGGAGCCGCCGATGCCAATGTTCACCACCTCGGTGATGGGCTTTTCGCTGTAGCCGCGCCACAGGCCACTGTGGATACGGCTGACCAGTTCGGTCATCTGATGCAGCACCTGGTGAACCTGGGGGATCAGATCGACGCCGTCCAACTCCAGGCGCCGCCCGATCGGGCTGCGCAGGGCAGTGTGCAACGCCGCACGGCCTTCCGAGCCGTTGACCTTTTCGCCGTTGAACAGGGCCTGGATCGATGCCGGCAACCCGGTCTGTTCGGCCAGTTGCACCAGCAGTTCGAGGGTCTTGTCGCCGATCAGGTTCTTCGAGTAATCCAGCAGCAGGCCGCAGCTGCTCAGGGAATAGCGGTCGAAACGCTGGCTGTCGTCGGCGAAGGCCTCACGCATGTTGAAGTCGTTCATCTGCTCGCGGTGTTGGCGCAGCGCCTGCCAGGCAGGGAGGGTGGTGACAGCGTGGGATTGCGGGCGATCGGCCATCGGCGGCGTATTCCTTGTCCTGAAGAGTGGCGAAAAATCGTGATGAAAGCACAAGCCCGGAGGTGTCCGGACCTTGAGTTTAACTGGCTAACCCCAGTGGCAGGCAAGCTGCAACACAGCCGTATCGCGGGCGTGGCGGCGCTGCCTGCCCGCGGCTCGGAGCTGGCCGTAAGCGGTTGCCGCGCCCGTTCGGGCGCATTGATTGCGGTATGGCGAAGATACCCGTGCAGTCAGTGCGCCTCTGCCCGCATATCGGATATGAGGCGCCGCCAGAGGAAAAGGTTCAGCGCTTGTCGGCCTCAAGGGCCTGTGAAGGCGGTGGCTTAATGCGCGCTATCCAGATCGAATGCCAGGTTGTCGATCAGCCGCGTGCTACCGATAAAAGCTGCGACCAATATCACCAATTGGCGATCGTCCTTGCTGGCCGGGCGCAGGCTGTTCGATTCGCGCACCTCCAGGTAATCGGGACGAAAACCCGCGGCCACTTGCTGCGCTTGCGCGGCGGCGATCAGCGCCGGGTAATCGCGCTCGCCCTGGCGAATGGCGTCGGCCATCTGCACCAGGCTGCGATACAGGGCGGGCGCTGCGGCGCGTTGTTCGGCAGTCAGGTAGCCGTTGCGCGAGGACAGGGCCAGGCCGTCATCGGCACGTACCGTGGGCTCGCCGATGATCTGGATCGGCATGTTCAGGTCGTGCACCAGGGTGCGGATCACCGCCAACTGCTGGAAGTCCTTCTGGCCGAAGATCGCCAGGTCCGGCTGCACCAGGTTGAACAACTTGGTCACCACCGTGGCCACGCCCTCGAAGTGGCCCGGTCGGCTGGCGCCGCACAAGCCTTCGGAGACGCCGGCGACGCTGACCCGGGTTTGCCCGGCCATGCCGTGGGGGTACATTTCTTCGACATCGGGGGTGAACAGCAGATTGCAACCGGCTTCGAAGAGTTTCTCCTGATCGGCGGCGAGGGTGCGCGGGTAGCTGTCGAGGTCTTCGTTGGGGCCGAATTGCAGCGGGTTGACGAAGATGCTGGCGACCACGAAATCGGCGCGCTGGGCGGCCTTTTCCACCAGTGCGGTATGGCCCGCGTGCAGGTTGCCCATGGTCGGTACGAAGCCGATCTGTTTGCCTTCGGCGCGGGCCTGGGCGATGGCGGCGCGCAGTTCGCGCACGGTTTTAACCGTATTCATGCAGAGAATCCGTGTTCGGCGGCGGGGAAACTGCGTTCTTTTACCGCTTTGACATAAGCGCCGATGGCGCCGGCGATGCTGCTTTGCCCGGTCATGAAATTCTTCACGAACTTGGGCACGTGACCGCTCAGGGACAGGCCGAGCATGTCGTGCAGGACCAATACCTGGCCGTCGGTGTCGCTGCCGGCGCCGATACCGATCACCGGGATCTTCACCGCCTGGCTGATCTCCGCCGCCAATTCGCTGGGCACGCATTCGAGCAACAACATGGCCGCGCCGGCCTGCTCCAGGGCCATGGCATCGGCGCGCATCTGCCGTGCCTGGGCTTCCTGGCGACCCTGGACCTTATAGCCGCCGAGGATGTTCACCGCTTGCGGGGTCAGCCCCAGGTGCGCGCATACTGGTACGCCGCGTTCGGCCAGCAGGCGAATCGGTTCGGCCAGCCAGGCCGCGCCTTCGAGCTTGACCATATGGGCGCCGGCCTGCATCAGCGCGGCGCTGTTGTTCAGGGCCTGTTCGCTGGTGGCGTAGGCCATGAACGGCAGATCGACCAGAATCAATGCGCCCTGGTTGCCGCGCTTGACGCACGCGGTGTGGTAGGCCATTTCGGCGACACTTACGGGCAGGGTGCTGTCATGTCCCTGTAAAACCATGCCGAGGGAATCGCCAACCAGCAGCACGTCGACACCGGCCTGGCAGGCCACTTTGGCGAAGGTGGCGTCATAACAGGTCAGCATGGCGATTTTCTCGCCGCTCTGTTTGAGGCTTTGCAGGGTGGTCAGGGTAACGTCGGGCATGAACTCGTCCTCACTCAGGCGTTCAGTAAGCAGCTGGGCTGCTTCAAAGTGGCCTGCATTGGCCTCGATTTGCACCGGTGCGGGGCAACGGGACGCCTATAGTCCTGATGGGCGCGCATGAAGTCAATTGCAGGTGTTACCGGGCGTTACTGGCGTTACCGGGCAGAACCCAGCCATGCGCCCGGCGTTGGCTTGCCGCGGGCTGCCGTCCTGGCGTGCTGGGGTCGCCATCATTGCGGCCAAGACCGCTCCTACGGGCGGTGCATTGTTCAGTAGCCCGGATAAGCCTCGGCGCAATCCGGGAAAGAATCCGGGAAAGGCGGTGCATGTGCCATCGCTTCCCGGATTGCGCTGGCGCTTTTTGGGCTACGGACTGGACGGATTGGGGTTACGGGGTATCGCCAAGGCGTTCGAGGCCGACGAAAGGGCAGGCGGCGAGCAGTTCGTCGAGCGCTCGGCCGTCGGGCAGGCGCAGTTCGGGCGCGAGTTCGGCCAGGGGGTAAAGGACGAACGGCCGCGCGTGCATATGGTAGTGGGGCACCTGCAGACGGGCGTCGTCGAGTATTCGATTGCCGAATAGCAGGATATCCAGATCGAGGGTGCGCGGACCCCAGCGCTCGGCTTTGCGCGTGCGGCCCTGTTCCAACTCGATGCGTTGCAAGGCGTCGAGCAGGACATGCGGTTGCAGCGCGCTGTCGAGCATGGCGACCGCGTTGACGTAGCGCGGCTGGTCTGCGGGGCCGAGCGGGTCGCTGGCATAGAAAGAGGAACTGGCGAGCAGTTGCGTGTGCGGCAGCGCGGCCAGCGCCGCGAGAGCGCTGCGTAGCTGCTGGACGGGCTCGGCGAGATTGCTGCCGAGGCCGATATAGATACGCTCCATCAGTCGTGGGGCGGCGCGTCGGCGCTCGGTGCGCGCTTGCGTTTGCCGCCGCTGCGGCGGCGTTTGCGCGCTGCGTCGCCGCTGGCGTCCTGGCTGAGGTCGCGAATCATGCCGCGGCGCTCGCTGTCGCTGGCGTCCTGATAAACCGTCCACCAGTCGCCGAGGCCGCCGGTCTGTTCGCCAGCGCTTTCACGCAGCAGGAGGAAGTCGTAGCCGGCGCGGAAGCGCGGGTTTTCCAGGAGCAGATCGGCGCGTTTACCGCTGCGCCGCGGCAGGCGTTCCTGCATGTCCCAGATCTCGCGGATCGGCATGGTGAAGCGTTTGGGAATGGCGATGCGCTGGCATTGTTCGCTGATCAGCTCGTGGGCCGCTTCCTGCATCGCCGGAATCGGCGGCATGCCGCGCTCTTGCAGCTTGAGCACGCGTGCCGGCAATGCCGGCCAGAGCAGGGCGGCGAAGAGGAAGGCCGGGGTCACCGGTTTGTTCTGCTGAATGCGCAGATCGGTGTTGATCAGGGCGTTGCGGATCAGCTCGTCGGTATAGTCCGGATTGGCCTTCAGCGCCGCGGCGCTGGCCGGGAAGAGTTCGCCGAACAGACCGTAATCGACGAGCAACTCATAGGTGAACTCGGCGTAACCGGCGAGGAACAGCTTGAGTACTTCCTCGAACAGCCGCGCCGAGGGAATCTCCCGCAACATCGGCGCCAGTTTGTAGATGGGCGCGGCGCTGTGCTTCTCGATGTCGAAATCCAGCTTGGCGGCGAAGCGCACCGCGCGCAGCATGCGCACTGGATCTTCCTGATAACGCTGGGTCGGATCGCCGATCAGACGGACGAGATGGTTGCGGATGTCATGCACGCCGTTGGCGTAATCGAGGATGCGTTCGCTACTCGGGTCGTAATAGAGCGCGTTGATGGTGAAGTCGCGGCGCTGGGCGTCGTCTTCCAGGCTGCCATAAACGTTGTCGCGCAGGATGCGCCCGCTTTCGTTACGCGAGGCCAGATGGCTGCTGTCTTCCTCGTCGTCGCCTTCCGGATGATTGGCGCGGAAGGTCGCGACTTCGATGATCTCGCGACCGAAGTGCACGTGCACCAGCTTGAAACGCCGGCCGATCACCCGCGCATTGCGGAACTCGGCGCGTACCTGCTCGGGCGTGGCGCTGGTGGCCACGTCGAAATCCTTGGGGTCGATATCCAGCAGCAGGTCGCGCACGCAACCGCCGACCAGATAGGCCTGGTAGCCGGCCTGTTGCAGGCGCTCGACCACGCTGGTGGCGTAACGGCTGATGTCGCCACGATGGATGCAGTGCTGGTGGTTGGTCAGCACTTCGGGGCTGCTGTGCGATTGATGGGCGCGGCGCAGGGGCGAGCGGAAAGACTTGAACAGCTTTTTCAGCATGGGGTGCACTGTTTGACGAAATGACCGGCCAGGGTAAACCTTGACCACAAGAGTGGCGCGGATTCTAACATCGAGTCGGGAAAGGGTGTAGAAGAGTCGGGAAAGGCGAGGAAAGGCATGGGAACTGGGCCCAGTAAGCTAATGGGGGAGCCGAGGCTCCCCCATGACTAAGTGCTTTCTTTGTTTTTATTATTATGGCGGGCTTGTTGTTTTTGTTTGGATGCCCGATCCATTAAGTCAGAGACTTTTAGGATACCTCCCAAGCTGGGAGTCAATAGCAAACGGATTGCTTTGGATGCTGATGCCACCTTAGTCATTCGACCCAACCAGTACAGGCACTGCTTTGTAGCAGTTTTTATTGTTCTCGGCCTGGTTGTGGGGCAAGCCCCAAAGGCAATTCCTTTCCAAAAGAATCAGTTAGCTGCGCCTCCGCCCTATTGTTTTTGTTGTGCTGGAGTCGATACGTCTTATTTTTATTGTTGGGGTGTGCTTGTTATTGTTGTTGTGCCAGCAATAAAGCAGAAGCCGTGCCAGTTTTTGTGATTCCTTATAAAACAAGGGTTTAGTGGTTTTCCTCGCGTGCGCTGGGGTATAAAAAAGCCGGGTTCCCGTTACCGTAGAACCCGGCTTTGTTACTAAATGCTGAAGGGGTAACAGCTGGCGGTGAGGTTTCGCGGTATCACCGCGCCCGCTAGCCGGACGTCGCCCCCGACGCTTTGCGTCGCGGAATGCCCAGTCGCTGGCGGCGTTCCCACAGGCATTTGCGGCTGATACCCAGCTTGCGCGCCAGTTCGGTCTCGGTCATGTGGTCCTGGTGTTCGAGCACGAAGTGCTGGAAGTAGTCTTCCAGGGATAGATCTTCGGTCGGTTCGCTGCTGTTGGCGTTGGCAGCGGCGCCGGGCAGGTTGCCGAAGCCCTCGTCGTCCTCGAGGTCGTCGAGCTCGATATCGATGCCCAACAGCTCGGCAGAAATACTCGAGTTCTCGCAGAGGATGACCGCACGCTCGATCGCATTCTCCAACTCGCGCACGTTACCGGGCCAATGGTAGTGACGGATCGCCTGTTCGGCATCGGCAGCGAAATGCAGGTCATCGCGGCCCATACGCAACGCATAGCGTTGCAGAAAGGCGTTGGCGATCTCGCTGACGTCGTTACCGCGTTCGCGTAACGCCGGCAGTTTCAGGGCGATGACGTGTAGGCGGTAAAACAGGTCTTCGCGGAATTGGCCGACTTTGGACAGGCTCTTCAGGTCGCGGTGGGTGGCGGCGATCAGGCGCACGTCGACCTTTTGCGATTGCACCGAGCCAACCCGGCGGATCTCGCCTTCCTGCAGCACGCGCAGCAACCGGGCCTGGGCCTCGAGCGGCAGTTCGCCGATCTCGTCGAGGAACAGGGTGCCGCCGTCGGCGGCTTCGACCAGGCCGGCGCGGCCGGCGCTGGCGCCGGTGAAGGCGCCTTTCTCATGGCCGAACAGTTCCGACTCGATCAGGGATTCCGGAATGGCCGCGCAGTTCACCGAGATCAGCGGCGCTTTGGCGCGCCTGGACAGGTTGTGCAGGGCGCGGGCGACCAGCTCCTTGCCGGTGCCGGATTCGCCCTGGATCAGTACGTTGGAGTCGGTCGGGGCGACTTTGCGAATCTTGCTATAGAGCTCCTGCATGGCGGCGCAGGAACCGATGATGCCGATCTCGCCGTTGCTGTTGTCGACGGCTTTCTCGCCGCTACGCCCGGTGTTACCGGCGGGGGCGCTTGGTGGGGCGTTCCTGGCTTCTTGGCGATCGCGCAGGATACGCGCCGCGGTCTGCAGCATTTCATCGTGGTCGAAGGGTTTGGCGATGTAGTCGACCGCGCCCATTTTCATCGAGTCGACCGCCGAGCGCAGGCTCGCGTAGCTGGTCATGATCAGCACCGGTGTGCCCTGGCCGAGCTTGATCAGCTCGGTGCCCGGAGCGCCCGGCAGACGCAGATCGCTGACGATCAGATCGAAGCTGGGAATACTGAAACGCTCCTGCGCTTCCTGCACCGAACCGGCTTCGCTGACTTCGTACTGATTACGTTCCAGCAAGCGGCGCAAGGCGGAGCGGATAATGGTTTCGTCTTCGACGATCAGAATATGAGGCATCAATTGAATCTCTCGGCGGTCGCAGAGCCTGTAATCGAAATGATCGGCATCTCGATCACAGGGTCGTTGTTAGCTGGTTAAGGTCGCTATGGACGTCGCCTCGACATGCCGCGGCAGTGTCACCCGGATCCGGGTGCCGCGTTGTAGCTCGGGGTCGGCCGGGCTGTCGATTGTTATTTGTCCATAATGCTCTTCCACGATCGAATAGACCAGGGCAAGGCCGAGTCCGGTGCCTTCGCCAGGGTCTTTGGTGGTGAAAAACGGTTCGAACAATCGATCCATGATGGCCTTGGGAATACCGCTGCCCTCGTCCTCGACGATGAGATCGACGGCATGCTCGGTCGCTTCGCTCCTGACCCTGATCGCCGAGCCCGGCGGCGAGGCGTCGCGGGCGTTGGAGAGCAGGTTGATCAACACCTGGGCGAGGCGCTGCGGATCGCCGCAGGCCCAGTGGTTGGCATCGCACAGATTGAAGAATTGCACCTCGAGGCTGCGTCTGTTCAGCGACAGCAGGCCGATCGCGTCGCGCGCCACTTCCGCCAGGCATACCGGCTCGTCGGCATGCTGGTGCGAACCGGAGTGGGCGAAACTCATCAGCGACTGGACGATGCGCGAAACGCGTTTGGTCTGCTCGATGATCTGCTGGCTGATCTCGGTCAGTTCGTCGTCGCCTTCGCGCTCCTCGCGCAGGTTCTGCGCCAGGCAGGCGATGCCGGTGATCGGGTTGCCGATCTCGTGCGCCACCCCGGCGGCCAGGCGACCGATGCTGGCCAGACGCTCGGAGTGCACCAGCTTGTCTTCCAGGTACTGGGTTTCGGTGAGGTCTTCGACCAGCAGCACCAGGCCGCTGTTGCCGGGCGCCAGGGGTTCGTCGATGGCGGCCTTGTGCAGGCTCAGCCAGCGTGTCTGGCCATCGAGCGCGAGGTTCTGTTTGTGCAGGTGTTCGTCGGGCAGCTCGATGAAGTTTTGCAGCAGGTCGCGCCAGGGCTCGCTGAGCGCCGACAGGCGCGAGCCGACCACGCGTTGCGCGGGAATCTCGGTGAGCTCTTCCATGGCCTTGTTCCACATCAGAATCTCCTGATCCTTGGCCAGCGAACAGACGCCCATCGGCAGTTCTTGCAGGGTCTGACGGTG
>CBIHQF010000010.1:0-18240 GCA_966211665.1 uncultured Pseudomonas sp.
AAAATCTCACGCTGCCGACACTGGACATCGACAGAAACCAGGCCCACGAAATCGCCGATATCCGCATCTATCAGTTCGAGCTGAAACAAAAGCGCGAGAAACTCAGCAACCCCAGCGCCTATGTCGAGGAGCTGCTCGCCAAGCAACCCGCCGCCGACCAGACCGCGGAGCTGCGCGCCAGCCTGTCGGAGCTGATCGAGACCCGCCGCGAGCTGCTCGACCGCCTCAACCGCGAGCTGAACGCACTGCTCAACGAATCGATCACCCTGCAGCTCAGCCAGAAACAACTGCAAAGCACCGCCAATACGGTGCGCGCCACGCTCGACGAGCAGATGTTCTGGATCCCCAGCAACAAGCCGCTGGCGCTCGACTGGCTGGAATCGGTACCGCACCTGCTCGAACAACAGATCGCCGAACTGTCCTGGGGCGCCAACCTGCGCCAACTGGTGGCCGGGCTGAGCGAGCGGCCGCTGCTGTTCCTGCCGCTGCTGCTGTTGATCGCGCTGCTGCTGTGGAAGCGCAGCCTGATCTACCGCAAGCTCGCGCAGCTGCACGGCGATATAGGGCATTTCAAGCGCGACAGCCAGCTGCATACGCCCCTGGCGATTTTACTGAATATCCTCCTGGCGCTACCCGGCACGCTGTTTCTCGCATTGTGCGGCCTGGCCCTGCAGATCGATGCGCGCGGCCAGAACGCCACCCTGGGCTCGGCGTTTTTCGAGATGGCCCAGGCCTGGCTGGTGTTCTACACCGCCTACCGCATCCTTTCGCCCGGCGGCGTGGCCGAGCTGCACTTTCGCTGGTCGAGCCAGAGCGTGCACTTCCTGCATCGGCATATCCGCCGCCTGGGCCTGGTGGTCATGGCCCTGGTCACAGTGGTCAGCATCGCCGAACACCAGCCCGCCAGCCTGGCCGACGACGTCATCGGTATCGCCGTGGTGCTCAGCTGCTACGCCTTGATGGCCTGGCTGCTGCACAAGCTGCTGCTCAGCGGCCCGGCGCGCGAACACGCCTCGAGTTTCCGCATGTTGATCGGCCTGGCCTTCAGCCTGCTGCCGCTGGCGCTGATCGCCGCGGTGGGCTTCGGCTACTACTACACGGCGCTGAAACTCAGCGACCAATTGATCGATACCCTGTACCTGCTGGTGATCTGGCTGGTCGTCGAGGCCGCCTTTATCCGCGGCCTCGGCGTCGCCGCGCGGCGCCTGGCCTACCAGCGCGCCATCGCCAAACGCCAAAGTCAGGCCAAGGAAGCCAGCGAAGGCGCCGAAGTCGTGGTGGTCGAGCAACCCACCCTGGATATCGAGCAGGTCAACCAGCAATCGCTGCGACTGATTCGTCTGGCCTTGCTCGGCGGCTTCATGGTGGTGCTTTACTGGGTCTGGTCGGACCTGCTCTCGGTATTCGCCTACCTGGATAATATCAACCTGTACGAGTACCAGAGCGGCAGCGGCGAGTCGGGCAACCTGGTGCCGATCAGCCTCCGGGACGTGCTCGGCGCCCTGCTGATCGTCGGCGTCACCGTGGTGCTCGCGCGCAACCTGCCCGGCCTGCTCGAAGTGCTGGTACTGTCGCGGCTGAATTTGGCGCAAGGCAGCGCTTACGCCACCACCACCCTGCTGTCCTACGCGATTGCCGGGATCGGCTTCGTCGTCACCCTGTCGACCCTGGGCGTCAGTTGGGACAAGCTGCAATGGCTGGTGGCCGCGTTGTCGGTGGGTCTGGGCTTCGGCCTGCAGGAAATCTTCGCCAACTTCATCTCCGGCCTGATCATCCTGTTCGAACGCCCGGTGCGTATCGGCGACGTGGTGACCATCGGCAACCTGTCCGGCACCGTCAGCAAGATCCAGATCCGCGCGACCACCATCACCGATTTCGACCGCAAAGAAATCATCGTGCCGAACAAGACCTTCGTCACCGACCAACTGGTCAACTGGTCGCTGAACGACACCATCACCCGCATCACCCTGAGAATCGGCGTCGGCTACGGCTCGGACCTGGAAATGGTACGCACCCTGCTGCTGCAGGCGGCCCATGACAATCCCCGGGTGCTCAACGACCCGGCGCCGCTGGTGTTCTTCCTGACCTTCGGCGAAAGCACTCTCGACCATGAGCTGCGCGTGCACGTACGCGAGCTGGCCGACCGCAACGCGGCGGTCGACGAGATCAACCGCGCGGTCGATCGCATGTTCCGCGAACACGGCATCGAGATCGCCTTCCGCCAGTTGGACGTATTCCTCAAGAACTTCAAGGGCCAGGAGCTGCAAGTGCCGAACGCAGCCCCCACGCCGGTGGCAAGCGAACCGCAGCCGCAGCCACCGCTGCAGGACGACCCAATCTGAGGTTCGTAGCCGCGCCAGCGCAATCCGGGGAGGTCACGAAAGAGCCGTGCAGGTTGGGCGACGACCCTCGTGAAGTTGTCGGCAACACGCCGTGCAACCCAACGAGACGCCTACACGGCGCCGTTCCGGCAAGACGTAGGATGGGCCGAACCGGGCGATATGCATAGGTCCGGTCATCCACAACACCGCATAGCGACCTTGTTGGGTTACGCGGCGACCGATGGCGATGTCGCGGCTTGAGCCGCGATAATCGCCGCTAACCCAACCTACCCAGCCAAGGCTTATTCAGCCTGCTAAGCCAAGACACGACCGACGCCCTTTCCCTGCCCGGCAATTCCCAGCAAAATACTCGGAATTGCAGGAGCCCAGTGTGAAACGACTGACCGAACTGACTTTCGATAACCGCTATGCCCGTCTGGGCGATGCCTTTTCCACCGAAGTGTTGCCCGAGCCGATCGCCGAGCCGCGCTTGGTGGTCGCCAGCAAGGCGGCGATGGCGCTGCTCGATCTCGACCCCGGCGAAACCGAGAACGAGGTGTTCGCCGAACTGTTCTCCGGGCACAAGCTCTGGAACGAAGCCGAGCCGCGGGCCATGGTCTATTCCGGGCATCAGTTCGGCAGCTACAACCCGCGCCTGGGCGATGGCCGCGGGCTGTTGCTCGGCGAGGTGGTCAACGATGCCGGCGAGTATTGGGACCTGCACCTCAAAGGCGCCGGGCAAACGCCCTACTCGCGCATGGGCGACGGCCGCGCGGTGCTGCGCAGCTCGATTCGCGAATTTCTCGCCAGCGAACACCTGCACGCCCTTGGTATTCCCAGTTCGCGCGCGCTCTGCGTGACCGCATCTAGCACCCCGGTATGGCGCGAGAAGCAGGAAAGCGCCGCCATGCTGCTGCGCCTGGCGCCGAGCCATGTGCGTTTCGGCCACTTCGAATACTTCTATTACACCCAGCAGCACGAACAGCTCAGACAACTCGGCGAGCACGTGCTGAGCTGCCATTTCCCCGAGTGCCTGCAACAGGAAGAACCTTATCTGGCGATGTTCCGCGAGGTGGTCGAGCGTAACGCCGAGTTGATCGCCCATTGGCAGGCCTACGGTTTCTGTCACGGGGTGATGAACAGCGACAACATGTCGATTCTCGGCATAACCTTCGACTACGGCCCCTATGCCTTTCTCGACGATTTCGACGCCAAGCACATCTGCAACCACTCCGACGACAGCGGCCGCTACTCGTTCAGCAACCAGGTGCCGATCGCCCAGTGGAACCTGGCCGCCCTCGGCCAGGCGCTGATCCCGCTGGTGGAAGTCGATGCGCTGCGCGAGACGCTGGCGCTGTTCCTGCCGTTGTACCAGGCCCATTACCTGGACCTGATGCGCCGCCGCCTGGGCTGGCTCGGCGCCGACCAGGGCGACGAGGCGCTGATTCAACGCCTGCTGCAATTGATGCAAAGCGGCGCCGTGGATTACACCAACTTCTTCCGCGAGCTCGGCGACAGCGCGCCCGAGCAGGCCCTCGCGCGCCTGCGCGACGACTTCACCGACCTCGCCGGCTTCGACGCCTGGGCCGCCGACTATCGCGCGCGCAGTGCGCTGGATGGCGACGACCAGGAGCAGCGGCGCACACGCATGCACGCGGCCAACCCGAAATACATTCTGCGCAACTACCTGGCCCAGCAAGCCATCGAGGCCGCAGAGCAGGGCGACTACGACCCGGTGCGCGAACTGCATGCGGTGCTCAGCCGGCCGTTCGACGAGCAACCGGGTCAGGAGCGCTATGCGCAGCGCCCGCCGGATTGGGGCAAGCACCTGGAAATCAGCTGTTCCTCATAAATGGGCGCGCCCGTAACCGCCGAATAAGCCTCTGGCGCAATCCGCGAGCGGTTTAGCGCCGGACTTCGCCTCCGAATTTCATCCGGCCTACGAGTTGGCCGTCTTCGCACGCGGCACCCGTAGCCCGAATAAGCCTCCGGCGCAATCCGGGAGCGGTTTAGCGCCAGGCACCTTTCCGCACGAATCCCATCCGCCCGGCACTTTCACCCATTCAGGTGAAATACAGCCGGTTTTCTCCCGCCTAGAATCCACCACGCCATAACAGGGCCTGTAGTGGCGACGGCCAGGCTCGTCTTCAACGGACCGATAGAGAGAAAACAATAATGAAAAAGACACTATTCACCGCCATCAGCGCGCTGCTGATGAGCATATCCATGACCTGCCAGGCCGCCTATACGGCCAATCCGGTGGTGCTGGTGCCGGGTATTTTCGCCTTCGACAATATCGCCATGATCGATTACTGGTACCAGATCCCCGCCAAGCTGCAATCCCAGGGCACCGAGGTCTACATCCCGAAAATCAATGCCTTCGACAGTTCGGTGAAACGCGGCAACCAACTGATCGCCCAACTCGACAGCTACAAGGCCGCCTCCAACGGGCGGATCAAGAAATTCAACCTGATCGCCCACAGCCAGGGCGGCATGACCTCCCGCTATGTGATGAACGTGCGCCCCGATCTGGTCGCTTCGGTGACCACCATGGCCACGCCGCACACCGGTTCGCCTTTGGCCGACATCGTCACCAACGTCGCCCCGCCGGGCAGCCTGCTGGGGGTCACCTTCGAAGTGTTCGCCAACGCCGTGGGTAACCTGGTGAACATACTGTCGAACAACTCGGCGAGCCAATCGGACATTTACGCCATGCTCGGCGAGTTCAACAAGAACGGCGCGGCCGCGTTCAACGCGCAGTTCCCGGCAGGTCTGCCGACCACCAGTTGCGGCGTCGGGCCGAACAGCGTGTCTATCGCCGGCAAGAACATCCGCCTGTATTCCTGGAGCGGCAAGTCGCCGCTGACCAATATCTTCGACCCGTCGGATGCGCTGTTCGCCATCACCAGCCTGTCCTTCCTGGGCAAGGGCAACGACGGCGTGACCGGCGTCTGCGCCAGCCATTTCGGCCAGGTGATCCAAGACGGCTACCGGATGAACCACCTGGATATCACCAACCAGGTGTTCGGCGTGGTTTCCTGGCTGGAGACCAACCCGAAAACCGTGCTGCGCAACCACACCACTCGCCTCAAGCAAGCCGGCTTGTAATTCAGTGATGCAAACGCTCCACCCTGCGCCGGGTGGAGCGGTTCGAGGAAAACCCATGCGCACCCACCAGATTTTTTTGCTCAGCGCCGTCTGCCTGACCGTCGCCATCGCTGCCGTCAGCCTGCTGGTAAGCCAGGAACCGAGCGCCCTGGCCACCGTCAGTAAATCGCGCGATGAGATTCAGCAGGCCGACCCCGTCGCGGCCCGGCACACCAATCAAGCTCTGCAAGCCATCGCCATCGATGCCTTGCCCAAATTGCCGCCGCTGCCGCGCTCGCTGCAGGGCAGCGACCACGATGTACGCCTGCACACCGATGCCGACGGCAACCTGTTGATCGAGGCGGACATTCTCCACCTGTTCGAGTTCTACCTCTCGGCACTGGTCGAGGAACCCCTGGAGTTGTGCCTGACGCGAATCAGCCTGGCGCTCGCCGAACAACTGCAAGGCCCAGCCCTCGACCAGGCCCGCGACCTGCTCAAGCGCTATCTCGATTTCAAGATCGCCCTGGCCGACCTGCACGCCCTGCCCGGCGCCGTCGATGCCAGCGGCGCCTACGCCCTGGACGCGATCGAGCTGCGCCAGCAGCGGCTGCGGGACTTACGCCTGCAGCACTTCAGTGCCCATGAAGCCCAGGTGTTTTTCCAGGAAGAGGACAGCTACGACGACTACATGCTGCAGCGTTTGAAACTCGCTCAGGATCAGAGCCTGGATGCCGCCGAGCGTCAGCAGGCCCTCGAACGGTTGGAGCGGCAACTGCCCGAGCCCATCCGCCAGGCGCGCCAACAAGCCACCCAGCAAACCCGGCTGTATGAGCTGACCGAACAGATGAAACAGGACGGCGCCAGTGCCGAAGCCCTGTTCCAGGTCAGGGCCGAGGCCCTGGGCAGCGAAGCCGCCACCGCGCTGGCCGAGCTGGATCAGCGCCAAGCCCAGTGGAACAGCCGCCTGGCCAGCTACGAGCAGGAACGCGAGGCCATCCGCCAATCGGGTTTGAGCGCCCAGGATCAGCAGGCGGCGGTCGCCAGCCTGATCGAGCGGCGCTTCGAGCCCGAGGAGCGTCTGCAGGTACAGGCCATGGAGCTTTATCAGTGAAAAACTACCTGCGTTGCCCACGCTTCTTGAAAAGATAGGGGCGTTAAAAACAGGCTCGGCAAGCCGCTTGCGGCTAACGCGCTTCAGCGCGGCCCGAAGGGCGAGCGAAGCGAGTAATGCTCATTTACAGCTCATAAAGTCGGGTGCGCCCTCAGTCGCTTCCTCGCCTGTTTTTGCGGGGCCGCCATCGGTATTGTCTCGGCTGCCTCGCCTACGTTTTTCCGAGGCCTGTTATTGCTCGGCGTCGAGCATCCAGGCCAAGCCTTGGGCCACATGCAATTCGCAGCTGTCGAACAAGGGCAGTGGCGGTGATACACCCTCCAGCAGCAAGCCGATTTCGGTGCAGCCGAGAATCGCCACCTCGGCGCCGCACTGGCGCAATGCCTCGATGCATTCCATATAAAAATCGCGGGCACTTACCTGAAATTGACCCTGGCACAGCTCGGCGAAAATCACCCGATCTATCTCGGCCATCTGCGCAGGCTCAGGAATGATCACCTCGATGCCGAAGCGCTCGGCCAGACGCTGGCGGTAGAAGTCCTCCTGCATGGTGAAACGCGTACCGAGCAGCGCCGCGCGCTTGACGCCTTGTCGCTGCAACGCCTGACCGACCGCATCGCCGATATGCAGCAAAGGGATCTCCAGCGCCGCCTCGATCGCCGGCGCCACCTTGTGCATGGTATTGGTCGCCAGCAGCAGCGCCGTAGCCCCGGCGCCCTGCAAGCCCTGCGCGGCCTGAGCCAAACATTCTCCAGCGGTCTGCCAATCGCCGAGCCGCTGCAGCTCGGCGATCTCGGCGAAATCCACCGAATGCAACAGCAAGGGCGCCGAATGCAAACCACCCAAGCGCTCGCGCACGCCCTGGTTGAGCAGGCGGTAATAGCTCGCAGTGGACTCCCAACTCATACCGCCGAGAATGCCTAATTGGCGCATCGTGACTTCCTCCTGATCGGCCGTCGATAGTCTATTCGGCGGGGTTATGAATGGCGTTCAGATTCATCGTCAGCAGCGCATCGCGCTTCGGCAGATCGGCGACGCAAATCACCGTGCGGGCGGGCAAATGGTCGGCGAACGCCTCGGCGTAGGCGCGGTTCATGGCCTCGAAATCTTCGACGCGCTTGAGAAACACCTGCACGTGCAGGACGTCCTCCATTCCGGCCCCCACTGACTCGAGCATCAATCGCAGGTTCTCGAGGATCTGCCGGGACTGCGCGTAGGCATCGACGCCCGCCATCCGCCCGGCTCCGTCCACCCCGGGGGTCGCGGAGAGGTAAATGAACGGGCCGCTCTTGGCGATATGGCTGTAGGGGCCTATGGGTTCGAACAGTTCGGCCGGGGTGTGGGTTTCGATGCTCATAAAAAATCCATGTTGGAGAAGACGAGGGCACTCTTGCGCTTGGAGCCTAACGCGACAGGCCGCCGGCACACAGACACAGTGCGTCACCAGGGCGGCGGTACAGCTTTATCCATTGACGGGCATGCCCGTTTCCCTCATCCGGCGCTTCGCGCCACCTTCTCCCAGCAGGAGAAGGACATAAGGATGCGTCGCTGCGCGACTTTTACGTTAAATCGAAAAGACATATAAACCTTCTCAAACATTCTTAGACTCTCTAAGCCGCAAGCCTTATCTTCACGCCTCGCACGGCTGGACGGCTGCGCGTCGTTACCGCCTGGGAGTTTCGCCTTATATGTTCTGGGACTCGTTGCCCTTGCCGCTGATGTTCGTCGGCGCCCTGCTGATCTGGGTGCTGTATGCCTTCGTGCGCGAGAAGTGGAGCCCGGACATAGTCGCGGCGATCGCCGTGGCGGCACTGCTGATCACTCAACTGCTGACCCCTGGCGAAGTGCTCAGCGTGCTGTCCAACCCGGCGCCGGTGACCATCGCCTGCATGTTCGTGCTGTCCGCCGCGCTGGAGCGCACCGGCTGCATCGACGCCCTCGGCAACTGGCTGGGCGATCTGGTCGGCACCAGCCCGATTCGCGTGCTCAGCGGCCTGACGATCACCGCCCTGGTGATTTCCGCGGGCCTGAACAATACCCCGGTGGTGGCCATCCTCACCCCGGTGGCGATTTCCCTGGCGCGTCGCGCCGGTACCTTGCCGTCCAAGCTGCTGATTCCGCTGTCCTACGCGACCATCCTCGGCGGCACCCTGACCATGATCGGCACCTCGACCAATATTCTGGTCGACGGTGTGGCGCGCAAGGCCGGTCTCGAACCCTTCGGCATTTTCGAGATCACCGGCGCCGGGCTGATCCTCGCCAGCGTCGGCATGCTTTACCTGCTGACCGTCGGCCACCGCCTGCTGCCCGAGCGCGACACCCTGTCCAAACAGCTGCGACCGGACCTGGATCGCACCTTTATGACCGAGCTGCTGGTACCCCATGACTCGCCGGTGATCGGCAAGACCCTGAGCGAAGCCAACCTCAACGGCGGCAGCGGCCTGCAAGTGCTCAAGCTGTTTCGCGGCGAACAGGAATTCACCGAGCCACCCCATGACACCGTTCTGCTCAATGGCGATCGCCTGGTGCTGCACGGCCAGGTGAAGAACGTGGTCGAGCTGCGCGAAAGCGGCCACCTGACGTTCAACCGCAGCGATGCCTTCGAAACCATCAGCAGTCACGACGTGATCCTCGCCGAAGCCATAGTCGGGCGTAGCTCGCGCTACAGCCATAGACCCATGCGCGACCTCGACCTCACCGCGCGCTACGGCATCGCGGTGCTCGCGGTACACCGCCAGGACGAGAATATCCAGGGCAACCTGGACGACTTCGAGCTGCAGTTCGGCGATGTGATGCTGGTCGAGGGCACGCCGACGCAGATCAAGCGTTTCGCCGACAACGGCGAGCTGATCAGCCTCAACGCCGTGCAGGAACGCGCGTTCCGCCGCGACAAGGCGCCGATCGCGATCATCGCCACGCTCGCGGTAATGCTGCTCGCGGCGCTCGGCGTGATGCCGATCGAAGGACTGGCGATCATCGGCGCGGTGGCCGTGCTGGCGACCCGCTGCCTGGACGTGGAAGACGCCTATAAAGCGGTGGACTGGAAAATCCTCAGCCTGATCTTCGGCATGCTGGCGATCAGCATCGCCATGGATAAGGTCGGCCTGGTGCGGTTGCTGGTCGAAAACGTCATGGGCCTGATGCCTTGGGCCGGGCCGCTGCTGATGCTGTCGCTGATCTACCTGTTCACCTCGATCCTCACCGAAGTGCTGTCGAACAACGCCGTCGCCGTGCTGGTTACGCCGATCGCCATCGGCCTGGCCCAACACCTGGGCGTCGACCCGCGGGCCTTCGTGGTCGCGGTGATGTTCGCCGCCAGCGCCAGTTTCGCCACACCGATCGGCTATCAGACCAACACCTTCGTGTACAACGCCGGCGGTTATCGCTTTACCGACTTCATGAAAGTGGGCAGTCCGCTGAACCTGCTGCTGTGGGTGGTGGCCAGTTTCGTCATCCCCTGGTTCTGGCCGCTGACCCCGGTTTAAGACCTCTGTCTATCTGCCAGGCCTGCATGAACCCCCGTAGCCTGGATAAGCGCAGCGCAATCCGGGTGACGCAATCCCGGATTGCGCCAAGGCTTATCCAGGCTACGGAATTGGTGCTAAACGCCGTCGCTGGCGCTGGCGCTCAAGCCACCGCCCGCGCGGACTGCAGGCCGAGCGCGTTTTCCAGCCAATCGAGTTGCTGATCCCAGAGCGCGCGGGGCGTATCGCGACGGAAGAAGCCGAAGTGCCCCAACTTGCGCAGGCCCCAGTCGGCGGGGTCGACTGTCAGCATCTCGCGCTGCGCCGCTTGATAGAAACCCGCCAGCTCGGCCACTGCTCTCGGCGGGGCGAAGGTGTGGTCGTCGCCAATCGCCAGAAAGCGTGCCGCCCCCCGTAAATCATCGAAATGCGGGCGCAGCGGCCGCCCATCCGGGGTGCTGATAAATGCCGGCGTGCGGCACCAGCGCGCCCACTCCAACGCCACCCCGCGCGGCAGCGCTTCGCCACCTATGGCGCAGACCGGCAGTTGGCCGAACAGCCGCGTGGCGATCGGCACCACGCCGTACCAATTGAGCGCCAAACGCAGTTGCCGACGGGCTGGCCATAGGCGCCAGTAGCCGGACTGGGCGG
Source organism: uncultured Pseudomonas sp. (assembly GCA_966211665.1). Taxonomy (GTDB): domain Bacteria; phylum Pseudomonadota; class Gammaproteobacteria; order Pseudomonadales; family Pseudomonadaceae; genus Aquipseudomonas. Next base: position 10,638 of record CBIHQF010000010.1, read on the forward strand.
CGACGCCGAGCAGCGCCTCGATCCGCGACGCATTGTCGGCCAGGCCGGGAATCTGGCCGCCTACCGAATGGCCGAGCAGCGCCAGCGGCAGATCGTTCACCAGATGGTCGAGCAGGCTGGCTTGATCCAGCGTGCCCCAATCCACCATGCGCGGTGGCGCGCCCTGCCAGTCCCGCACCCGACTGTCGCCGATGCCGCGGTAGTCGTAGCTGAACACCCAGGCGCCACGACTGGCGGCATGCTCGGCGAAGCTTTGATAAAAACGCTTGGGCACTCCGGTGGCGCCGTTCAACAACAGGCTGTAACGCGGGCGCAGCGGGCGATAAGCGCTGATGCCGAGGGGGTAACCGTCGCGGGCGGGCAAGCGGTAATGATCGATGCGCATGGCTGAGCTCCTTCAGGAAAGGCCGTCAGTCTCCCCACGCCATGCACAGCGGAAAAGCGAGATTTCAACCCTCGATAGCTGAGAAAAACTCAGTGCTACGTCGCTCCATGTCGGCCAACCGCCGCTCCAGCCAGTCGACCACGCGCAGCAATGCAGGGCTCTCGGCTTCGCCCTCCCATACCGCCCACAGCGCGCCGCCACCGGCCCGCCGAGCCGGCCAGAGCGGACGCAAACGCCCAGCCTGCAGAGCCTCGATGCACAACGGCAAATAGCCCATGGCGACGCCCAATCCCTGCTCGGTGGCCGTCAGCACCGAGGCATAGTTGTCCAGAACCAGGCCATCGCTGCCCGGTAGCCAGCCATACAGCGACGCCCATTGCGCCCAACTTTGCTGCTCCTTGCTCAGGCGGATCGGCAGCAGTTCTGTGGTTGGCGGCCAGGGTACCTCGACGAAATCCGTCGCCACCAGCGGCGACAATTGAAACCCGCTGAGACGGCGCGCGCGCAATTCGCCCCAATTTGGCGGGTCGGCAGCAAAGCGCAGACCGAGATCGATACCGTGGCTGGCCAGGTCGAGAGTTTCGCGGCGCGTATCGAGGGTCAGCAGGCGCTCGCCGAGCAGCGCCTGCAATTCGGCCAATGCCGGCAGCACCACGGTATGCGCCAGATAAGGAAAGCTGGAGATACGAAACGGTCGCTGCGCCTGGCGCGCCCGGGTGGCGCTTTCCAATTGACGGATCGCCGGGGCGACCTCGGCCCAATACGACTGGCCGGCATCGGTCAACGCCAGGCCACGCGGCAAGCGCCGAAACAATTTGCAGCCCAGGGCCGTTTCCAATTCGCGTAACTGGTGGCTGACCGCCGTCGGCGTGACGTGCAAACGCTCGGCCGCGCGCTTGACGCTCAAGGTCTCGCCGAGCACGGCAAAAGTGCGCAGCAGATTCAACGATGGCAGTGACATATTCTTCGCCCCCATGGCCCCGGCGCTCACTCTACCCTTGTTTTATCGTGTCACCGCCATCAGTTTGTAGCAGAACGAGAGGACACCACCATGAGCCAACCCCTGCTGATCCCCTGCCCCAAATGCAACGGTCTCAACCGTATTCCCGCCGAACGCCTCGCCGACGCGCCGCGCTGCGGGCGCTGTAAAACCGAGGTACTGCCCGGCCAGCCCATCGAATTGAACCAAGGCAATTTCGCCAGCCAACTCAAGGGCGACCTGCCGCTGCTGGTCGACGTCTGGGCCAGTTGGTGCGGCCCGTGCCGTGCGTTCGCACCGACCTTCGAGCAAGCCGCCAACCGCCTCAACGGCCGTTACCGCCTGGGCAAACTGGACAGCGAAGCCAACCCGCAGCTGTCCGCGCAACTGGCGATTCGCTCGATTCCCAGCCTGATCCTGTTCAGCGCCGGCAAGGAAGTCGCCCGACAAAGCGGCGCCATGTCGTTGCCACAACTGCTGGCCTGGATCGACCGACACCCCCGCTGAGCCAATCGGTCAGCGGCGCCGTCGCCCGGGGTCAATTGCAAGCGCTGCATAATTTGCTAGGGTCTGTTGATGCTTCGTTGCGACCGCAATGAAATAGGAGCCTGGTACAACCCCATACAAGAGCGCGCTCAGCATGTCGTTACCCCTGGAAATCGCCCGCCGGCTCACCGAAGAGCAGATCGCCTTCGTCAAACGCAGCGGCCTGAAAGCGGAAGTTCTCGAACCCGGTCACGTGCGCTTGTGCATGCCGCTGGTCGGCAACCAGAACCATATAGGCAGCATGTACGCGGGCGCCCTGTTCACCCTGGCGGAAATTCCCGGCGGCGCGCTCTTTCTCACCAGCTTCGACACCCAGCGCTTCTACCCGATAATCAAGGAAATGAACCTGCGCTTCCGCCGCCCCGCAACCGGCGATATCCGGGTGGAAGCGCGCCTCAGCGCAACGGTCATCGAACAACTGCAGGATGAGGCGGCCGGATCGGGTAAAGCGCAGTATCCACTGACGCTAAAACTCACCGCCGAAGATGGCGAAGTGGTTGCCGAGAGTCACGCGCTGTATCAATTACGCTTGCATGAACGACGCGGGAACTTGTCACAAATCAAAAGACCAGATAGTTGATGGAGCCACACTCATCGGTGGATTCACCTTTAGATCCGACATGTATGGCAGGAGAGCCGTAACCATGTTCAAACATATATTGATTGCCCATGACCTGCGCGACACTGCCGATATGGCGCTGTGCAGAGCCGCCCAACTGGCGCAGCAGCATGATGCCAAGCTGACCATGCTGCATGTGCTGGACTCCAACCAAAGCGACCAGGAGCACGAAAAAGCGCGCCAGGCACTCGACCTCAGCCTGACCCGTTATGCACCGGCGGGCTGCGAACTGCGCGTGTGCAGCGGCAGCAAAGCCTCCGACGTGGTGTTGCAACAGCTCGAGGAATTGGCGTGCGACCTGCTGGTATTGGGCGCGCATCACCAGCGCCACGACTTTTTCTCCGGCACCAGCCTGGACCGCATCGCTCGGCGTTGTCCGGTTCCGCTCTTGCTGGTCGCGCGTAACGACTACCAGCCGTATCGGCGCGCCCTTTCGGCCATCGACTTTTCGCTGTGCGCGGTCAGCGCCCTGAACCAGGCTTACTACCTGCTCCCCGCCAGCGCCGAACTGCATGCGCTGCATGTGTTCGAGCCGATCAAGGGTTCATCCAAGCAGATCCAGGATCAACTGCAACTGCAATGCGAGCTGATCGACCAGTTGATGTTCGACGAAGCGCAGAAACTGCCGGAGGATGGCCCGTCCTTGAGCCATTCGGTCGAGCAAGGCGGGATTCTGCGTTGCCTGCAGGAAAACATCCGCAGCCGCGATATCGAACTATTGGTGCTCGGCAGCCATGGCCGCAGTGCGTTATCCCAGGCTCTGCTCGGCAGCCTGGCGCAGCATTTCCTGCACCGTGCGCCCTGCGATATTTTCGTGGTGCGCTAGACGTAGCGACTGGAATGACAAAGGCGCCCCAGGGCGCCTTTGCAGTTCTGTAGCCCGGATAAAATCCGGGGAAATTTGGCGACTATAAAAATTTGGCGACTATAAATCGCTAAGTCGCTACCGGATTACATCCGGGCTTGTAGTGCGCTTTGGTAGGGTGGATCGGGGCGCGTAGCTGGCGCCTTTTTCATCCACCATCGCAGTTGGTGGATGGGTGAAGCGTCATCCACCCTACGAGGTCGCAGACCTTGTGATAAACATAGGATCTACAGAAGCCAGCGAATCTAGGACGCCGCGTTCAACAGGTCGTGCAATTCGACGAACTGCTGGGTCAACTTGTGGCTGCGCTCCAGGTAGATCAGCGGCGTGCAGCTCTGATGCGATTCGCGCATGCGCACCGAACTCATCAAATTCACCGGCAGCACCGGCAAGCCCTCGGCGAGCAATTCGTCGAGCAACTGCTGCGGCAGCGTCGCGCGCGGCTGGAACTGGTTGACCACTATGCCTTCGACTTCCAGACCTTCGTTGTGGTCTTCCTTGAGTTCTTCGATCTCCTGCAACAAGCCATAGAGCGCATGCCGCGAGAAGCTGTCGCAGTCGAATGGAATCAGCACGCGGTCGGCGGCGATCAGTGCCGACACCGTATAGAAATTCAGCGCCGGCGGGGTGTCGAGGTAAATGTGGTCGTAATCTTCGGCCAACTCGTCGAGCAGTTTGCGCAGCTTGTTGATCTTGTGCTTCGACTCGAGCTTGGGTTGCAAGTCGGCCAGTTCGGCGGTGGCGGTGATCACATGCAGGTTTTCGTAGGGCGTTTCATAGATATCCACCCGACCCTTTTTCGCGAACGGCCCGCTGGCCAGGGTCTGTTTGAAGAACTCGGCGATCCCCATGGGGATCTCCGCACCGGTCAGGCCGGTGAGGTAATGGGTGGAGTTGGCCTGGGTATCCAGGTCGATCAGCAAGGTGCGATACCCCTGGGACGCGCTGACGGCCGCCAAATTGCAGGCGATGCTGGATTTGCCCACGCCGCCCTTCTGATTGAATACCACGCGCCGCATATCACACCTCTCTATCGGTAACCCAGGGCATTCTATGCAAAGTGCATGACAAGGGCGAGGCATTCGGTCACCCCATGACCATAAACCTCTCGTCAGAACAGTCGTACAAAATTTGCACGATGCCCGCGCGGTCTGGATAATGCCGGCCATTCGCCATGGCAATCTCGACATTCCCTTGTCATGCCTGGCTGCCGACCTCTACATGGAAGCCTGCAAGGGCCGGATCGTCCGAGTGATGCACTTCAGGATCGAGCAATGGCGTGCCTGGGCCCCGGGCCTGGAAAGCGCGGACGACTGGCGCCTCTGGTCCCACGCACCCGCACGCCTACCAAGCGCTGCCGAACAACCCCCGCCCCAGTCGGATACGATCCAAGCGGATGCGGCCCAACCGGGTGCGGCCCAACCGGATGTCAGCTTTCTGCCGGCCATGCAACGCCGCCGTTTGAGTCCCTTGGCGCGTATGGCCTTTCATGTCGCCTGGCCGCTGGCCGAAGCGCATGGCGATCAACTGCCCCTGGTGTTCGTCTCGCGGCATGGCGAAACCCCGCGGACCCTGGCGATCATCACCGACCTGGCCAACGACGAGGCGCTGTCGCCGACCCAGTTCAGCCTTTCGGTGCATAACGCGATCATCGGCCTGTGGTCGATCATGCGCGGCGACACCAGCGAAATGACCGCACTCGCCGGCGAAAACGACGGCCTGGAGCAAGGCGTGTTGGAAGCCTGCACGCTACTCGGCGAAGGCGCCCCGGCGGTATTGCTGGTGGCGGCCGAAGAGCGCCCGCCCGCGCTCTATGCCCCCTATATCGACGATGTGCCGTTCTCCCACGCCGTCGCGTTGCTGCTGACACCGGGCGACGATTGGCGCTTGATGCTACGCACCGTCGACGGCCCGGCCGCCGAATGGCCCCATGCCCTCAACCTGCTTCGCGCCCTGTGTAGCGGGCAAGACTCTCTGCAACATCACTGGAAGAGCCGTCAATGGAGTTGGTCACGCAACAAGGCCTGAGCCGTTACAGCGCGCCCTATTGCTGGCGCCTGATCGCCACCGCGCTGAGTTTTGCCCTGTTCGGCATCGGCGGGGTGCTGCTGCGCGTGCTGGTCTTTCCGCTGCTCGCCCTGCTGCCCGGCGATGCCCTGACGCAGCGTACCCGCGCGCGCCTGGTGGTCAGCAAGACCTTCCGCATGTTCGTCAAGTTCATGTACCGCAGCGGCGTACTCACCTATTCGGTCGAAGGCGTCGAACGCCTGGGCCGCCCCAGCCAGATGGTGATCGCCAACCACCCCTCGCTGATCGATGTGGTGGTGCTGATCGCCTTTATCCGCGACGCCAATTGCGTGGTCAAGCAGAGCCTGTGGGACAACCCCTGCATGCGTGGGCCGATCCGCGCCGCGCAGTTCATCAGCAACAGCGGCAGCATGGACATGCTCGACGAAGCCGCCGAAGCGCTGCGCAGCGGCCAGACCCTGATCATCTTCCCCGAGGGCACTCGTACCCAGCCCGGGCAGGCGCCGCAGTTCCATCGTGGCGCCGCGGCCATCGCATTGCGCGGCGCGCGCGTGGTCACCCCGGTGGTGATCAGCGTCACGCCCACCACCCTGACCAAAGCCGAGCCCTGGTACAGCATTCCGTCGCGCCGTTTTCATTTTAATTTGCAGGTTGGTGAAGATATCGACCCGCAACGATTCAATGCTCTGGGACCGGCACCAGTTGCCTCGCGTAAACTCAACGACCACCTGCACCACTATTTTATGAAGGAGCTCGCTATAGATGAGCGATCTACAACTGGAAATCAAAAACCTGATTATTGACGCCCTGGGCCTGGAAGACATGACTGCCGAGGATATCGCCGCCGATCTCACCCTGTTCGGCGAAGGTCTCGGCCTGGATTCGGTCGATGCACTGGAACTCGGCCTGGCGATCCAGAAGCGCTTCGGCATCAAGATCGACGCTGAAGCCAAGGACACCCGCAAGCACTTCGCCAACGTTGCTAGCTTGGCGGCGTTCGTTACCGCGCAAAAAACCGCCTGAGGACGCCCGCAGATGCAAACCCGTGAAGAAGTATTTGCCACCCTGCGCGATGCCCTGGTCGAACTGTTCGAACTCGACGCCGAGCGCATTACCCTGGACGCCAACCTGTACCAGGACCTGGAAATCGACAGCATCGACGCCGTCGACCTGATCGACCATATCAAGCGTCAGACCGGCAAGAAGATCGCCGCCGAGGAATTCAAGGCAGTGCGTACCGTCGGCGACGTGGTCGAGGCCGTGCTCAACGTCGTCAACGCCACACCGAATTAAGACCGACTCTATGGCCCGCTTGTACGGCTTGCTGCTGATAGTGGCAGGCCTGCTCTACCCTTTTGCCGTGTATTACGGCATGGAGCACCTATCGCCACGCCTGTTCGCCCTGCTGCTCGGCGGCTTATGGCTGGCCCGCGCGCTGAGCCAGTGGCGGCAGCCGGGCAGCCGTTGGATGGCTGCGGCCGCCTTGAGCTTTTGTCTGCTGCTGGGCTTGTCCGGCGAAGCCGCGCTATTGCGCTGGTACCCGGTACTGCTCAGCGCCCTGCTGCTGAGCATATTCGGCCTCAGCCTGAAGTTCGGCCCGCCGCTGGTCGAGCGCCTGGCGCGGCTGCGCGAACCCGAGCTGCCGGAAGTGGCGGTGCGTTATACCCGCACCGTCACCCGGCTCTGGGCCGGCTTCTTTCTGTTCAATGGCCTGGTGACCGCGGCGCTGACGCTGTTGGCGCCGCTGAGCTGGTGGACCTTGTACACCGGGCTGATTTCCTACGGCCTGATCGGTTTGTTGTTCGCTGGAGAATGGCTGGTGCGCCAGCGCGTGAGGAGAAAAGGATGAGCTGGGTGAACCTTGAGCAGTTGCTGAGCGAAGCTCACCCTGGCCGCCCGGTCACCAGCGGCATGGATCACGCCGAACTGCAGGGTCGCGCCCTGAAGCTGGCCGCCGCCTTGCAAGAGCGCGGGATCGAACGGGTCGCCCTGTATCTGGAAGATGCCGGCGAATTGGCCGTGGCCCTGCTCGGCGCCTGGCGCGCCGGGGCCAGCGTGCTGTTGCCGGCCGATGCCCAGCCGCAAAGCCGTCAACGCCTGGCCGGCCAATACGAGCTCTGGCTGGACAACTCAGGCGTCGCTACGCTCGACGGTCTCACGGCAACGGCCCCGCTACCGGCG
>CBIHQF010000011.1:0-18132 GCA_966211665.1 uncultured Pseudomonas sp.
TAATGGGCCATGCCAAGCCATTGACCGACACACAAAATTGCCAGTCCGGTGTCAAGCCCACCTTCCCCACAAAAATGCGATGAACCATAAAAAGGGGATGCCGAAGCATCCCCTTTTTATTGCCTGTGCAGCATCAGATGTGCGACTTGACCGCTTCGTCGTTGCGCTGCTCTTCGCTTTCGCTATCGGCCTCAGCTTCGGCCGCTGGTGCAGGGCTTTCCGCTTCAGGGCTTTCTAGCGCAGCGCTTTCAAGCACGACAGGTTGCGCATCTGCTTCCGGTTTAGGCGCTTCTGCTTCGTCGCTGACCTGGGCAGGTGCCGTAGGCTCTACGGCAGCTTGAACCTCGACAACCTCAGGACTCGGCGCGGGTGCTTCGGCTTGCGCTGCGGCAGCGGCTTCGGCTGCTTCACGGGCCAAACGTTCGGCTTCACGCTGACGACGACGCACTTCGCGCGGATCGTTGGGGGCGCGGCCGGTGCTGGCGGCAACAGGTGCTTGTGGCGTCGGCGCAGCCGGTGCTTCAACCACGGGCTCAGCTGCGGCGACTGCTGGCTCGGCAGCGGCAACCGCCTCGGGCTGTTCATTCTGAACGGCCGGCTGTTCGGCAACGACCGATGCCGCTTCGCTCGCTACTGGCATCTCGACTTCGATGGCGGTCTGAGGTTCAGCTGCTTCGACGGCCGGGGAGCTGATGAGTTCAGCTTTCGGCGACTCTTCAGCAGCCTGCGCTGTTTCGCTCTTCTGCTCGGTAGATGCTGCTTCGGTAACGGCTTCGCTGGCTGCCACTGCTGCGCTGGCGGCGATGCCGGGTGCGGTGACGGTTTCGGCGCTTTCTTCGCTGCTTTCTTCGCTACCTTCGATCAGGTTGCCGTTGGCATCGCGTTGGCGCTCGCGGCGATTGCTGCGACGACGCTGGCCGCGGGAGCGGCGGCGAGGACGGTCGCCGCTTTCGTTGCCTTCTTGCTCATCATCTTGCTGTTCCGCGTTTTCCAGCACTTCTTCATCGGCTGCTACCGCTTCGCTGCGAGGTTGGCGCTCTTCGCGTGGCGGGCGTGGCTGACGCGGTTCGCGTTGCGGGCGTTCGGTGCGCACTTCTTCGCTGCTCGGGCTCGACTCGGCGGTTGCCGGTGCGGCATCGAGCGGCTCACGCAGTTCGCGTGGCTGACGCTCCTCACGTGGTTTACGCTCACGCGGCTGACGCTCCTCGCGGGGCGGGCGGGACTGGCGCACTTCCTGCGGCTCGCGTACTTCCACCGCTTCGCGTGGGCTGCGTTCCTCGCGCGGGGCGCGTTCGGCGCGTGCTTGACGCTCCTCGCGCGGTGCGCGCTCTTCGCGTGGTTTGCGTTCCTCGTCGCGGCGGCCACCACGGCTGCGGTTCTGTTGGCGACCGTTACGGCGTTCGTCGCTACGCGGTTTGCGATCGCTGGACTTCTTCTCGACAGCCTGCGGCTTTTCTTCTTCCTTGCCGGCAAACAGGCTGACCAGGGATTTCACCAGGCCTCTGAACAGGCTCGGCTCGATGGTCGCCGGCGCTTCGGCGGCGGCCGGAACGCTCGGGGTCGGCGCTGCACGCTGCGGCGCGGCTTTGATCGCAGCTTCCTGGCGAACCAGGGTGCGGGTGGCGGCTGCCGGCTGTGCTTCTTCCACTTCGATGGCAGCCATTTCGTAACTGGACAGGCCGGATTGGGCTTCCGGGCTGTCGTCACGGATGCGTTGTACTTCGAAGTGCGGCGTTTCCAGGTGATCGTTCGGCAGAATGACGATGCGCGCGCGGCTGCGCAGTTCGATCTTGGTGATCGAGTTGCGCTTTTCGTTGAGTAGGAAAGCGGCGACCGGAATCGGCACCTGGGCGCGGACTTCGGCGGTGCGGTCTTTCAGCGCTTCTTCTTCGATCAGGCGCAGGATCGCCAGCGACAAGGATTCGACGTCGCGGATGATGCCTTGACCGTTGCAGCGCGGGCAGACGATGCCGCTGCTTTCGCCCAGGGATGGGCGCAGGCGCTGACGGGACATTTCCAGCAGGCCGAAGCGCGAGATGCGGCCGACCTGGACGCGGGCGCGGTCGGCTTCCAGGCTTTCGCGGACTTTCTCTTCCACGGCGCGCTGGTTCTTGGCCGGGGTCATGTCAATGAAGTCGATGACGATCAGGCCGCCGATATCGCGCAGGCGCAGCTGGCGGGCGATTTCTTCGGCCGCTTCCAGGTTGGTCTGCAGGGCGGTTTCTTCGATGTCGCTGCCTTTGGTCGCGCGGGCCGAGTTGATGTCGATGGACACCAGGGCTTCGGTCGGGTCGATGACGATGGAGCCGCCGGACGGCAGCTTCACTTCGCGCTGGAAGGCGGTTTCAATCTGGCTTTCGATCTGGAAGCGGTTGAACAGCGGCACGCTGTCTTCATACAGCTTGATCTTGCTGGCGTACTGCGGCATCACCTGGCGGATGAAGCTGAGTGCTTCTTCCTGGGCTTCGACGCTGTCGACCAGCACTTCGCCGATGTCCTGGCGCAGGTAGTCGCGGATGGCGCGGATGATCACGTTGCTTTCCTGGTAGATCAGGAAAGGTGCGGCGCGATCGAGCGATGCTTCTTTGATCGCGGTCCAGAGTTGCAGCAGGTAATCGAGGTCCCACTGCATTTCTTCGCTGGAGCGGCCGAGGCCGGCGGTGCGCACGATCAGGCCCATGTCGCTCGGTGCGACCAAGCCGTTCAGTGCTTCGCGCAACTCGTTGCGCTCTTCGCCTTCGATGCGGCGGGAAATGCCACCGGCGCGCGGGTTGTTCGGCATCAATACCAGGTAGCGACCGGCCAGGCTGATAAAGGTAGTGAGGGCGGCGCCTTTATTGCCGCGCTCTTCTTTTTCGACCTGAACGATGACTTCCTGGCCTTCCTTGAGCACGTCCTTGATGTTGACGCGGCCTTCGGGGGCTTTGCTGAAGTATTCGCGGGAAATTTCTTTGAGGGGCAGGAAGCCGTGGCGCTCTGAGCCGAAATCGACGAAGGCGGCTTCGAGGCTGGGTTCGACACGGGTGATGCGGCCTTTATAGATGTTGGCCTTTTTCTGCTCGCGAGCGCCCGATTCTATGTCCAGGTCGTACAGGCGTTGGCCATCGACCAGGGCAACACGCAACTCTTCGGGTTGAGTGGCGTTAATCAGCATTCTTTTCATGTAGTACCGTCGGTTTCCGGTGCTGCTGGAAGCGGCGTTCGGTACACACGACTCTCAGGGTCGGTGTCAGGCGCGTCAGAAACGGTCGTAAAGCGTTCCATTGTCTAGCGGCAATCAGCCAGTTTGGCTGGGCCGCGACGGACGTCTCCTGCTCGCTGTTGTGACAGAAAGCATTAAGTCAGGAGGAGGAATCAGCTGTTGGTAGCGGACGAGATAAAGCGTCTGGTTTAAAGCTGAGCGCTACGCAGACCAACAGTTGTACATCTCCACCCTACACGTATCGCTGAAAATCGGGTGCCGCACGCTGAATCCGTAGCGGGTTGGCAATTACCGCAATCATCCAAAGGGGATGGTTGCGCATCATGGCTTAAAGGCTTTATTTCCGAGTGCTTCGAGCGGCCTTCGCGGCCTGTCTATCTCTGAAGAACCCGTCGGACGGCCTCACGTCCTGAATGGGTGACATCGGTTGGGGATGGCAGTTTTGGCGATCATCCGCAAACCGGACCGCTTTTGGCGGCGTTCGCGACTATAGCAGCAATGATTAAGTGCTTCAATTTTATAAAATATGTCCATAAAAATTGTTATGCTTGCGCGATGACGACTCCTACCCCTACAACCTCTGGCGTTCAGCTACTTGAGGTTGTGCCGGAACTTGCCGGCCAGCGCATCGATAATTTTCTCCGCACTCAATTGAAGGGCGTGCCCAAGACATTGATTTACCGCATTTTGCGTAAAGGCCAAGTGCGGGTGAATAAAGGTCGGATCAAACCCGAATACAAGTTGCAGGCCGGCGATATCATCCGCGTGCCGCCCCTGCGTTTGGCTGAGCGCGACGAGCCCGAACCTTTGGCTCAAGGGCTGCTGCGGCGGCTCGAAGAAGCCATTGTCTATGAAGACAAGGCATTGATCGTACTGAACAAGCCAGCCGGTATAGCCGTGCATGGCGGCAGTGGTTTGAATTACGGGGTGATCGAGGCCTTCCGGCAATTGCGCCCCGATGCCAAGGATCTGGAGCTGGTGCATCGCCTGGATCGTGACACCTCGGGTCTGCTGATGATCGCCAAGAAGCGCAGTATGTTGCGCCATCTGCACGAGGCGTTACGCGGTGATGGTGTGGATAAGCGTTATATGGCGCTCGTGCGAGGTCATTGGGCGACGGCCAAAAAACAGGTCAGCGCGCCTTTGCTTAAAAGCAATCTGCGTTCCGGCGAGCGTATGGTTGAGGTCAATCCCGAAGGCAAGGAGGCGCTGACGATGTTTCGCGTGCTGCGGCGCTTCGGCGAGTTCGCCACATTGATCGAAGCCAAGCCGGTCACCGGGCGCACCCATCAGATTCGCGTGCATGCCCAGCATGCCGGGCACTGTATAGCAGGGGACAGCAAATACGGCGACGACGACTTCACTCGCGAGATACGTGAGTTGGGTGGTAAGCGCTTGTTTTTGCATGCCTATGAGTTGGTCGTGCCGTTGCCCGATGGCGGCGAGTTGAAGCTGGCGGCGCCGGTGGATGAGATGTGGGCGCGTACCCTGGAGCGACTCAGTGTCTGATTACCAACTGCTGATTTTCGATTGGGATGGCACCTTGGTCGACTCGATCGGGCGTATCGTCGAGTCGATGCACCGTGCTGCCGATGCTTGTGAGTTGCGGCGGTGTGGCGACGCTCAGGTCAAAGGCATTATTGGGTTGGGGCTGCCGGAAGCCATTGTCAGTCTTTACCCGGAACTCGTCGATCCGCTGCTTATCGAACGCTTTCGTCTTCGCTATAGCGAACATTATTTGATGCTCGAGGACGAACCCTCGGCGTTGTTTGCCGGTGTCGCCGAAAGTTTGGAGGCATTCCGGGCGCAGGGATATCGGCTGGCTGTGGCGACTGGCAAGAGTCGTCATGGCTTGCAGCGGGTGCTGGAAGGGCGTGGCTGGTCGGATTATTTCGACGTCACGCGCTGCGCGGATGAAACCGCGAGCAAGCCGGATCCCTTGATGTTGCAAGAAATACTCGCGCATTGCGGTGTTTCGCCGCGACGTGCGCTGATGGTGGGGGATTCCTCTTTTGACCTGTTGATGGCCAAGCGGGCGGGTATCGACAGCGTCGCAGTCGGCTATGGCGCGCAACCCCTGGCGGTGCTGAGCGCACATGAACCGACGTTGGCGATCGACTGTTTCACCGAATTGCGTGCCTGGCTCGAGCGGCGCGTGGATATGCAACGAATTGGGGTAAATGCACATGTCGGATGAATGGAAAGCATCGACTGCCGGCGATGCTGATGCAAGGAGCTGGAAGCTGCTCGAGGCGACGTTGCAGGCGGGAATCCGTGAGCAGCGTCGGGCACGGCGTTGGGGAATTTTCTTCAAGTTGCTGACCTTTGCCTATCTGTTCCTCGTGCTGGCGCTGTTTGCGCCGATGCTCGATTTGCAGAAAGGGGCCGCGAGCGGCGCCGGGCATACGGCGGTGATCGAGGTGCGCGGGATGATTGCCGACAAGGAGGCCGCCAGTGCCGACAACATCGTTAGTAGTTTACGCGCCGCTTTCAAGGACGAAAAAACCCGTGGCGTGATTTTGCGAATCAATAGCCCGGGCGGCAGTCCGGTGCAGTCGGGTTATATCTATGACGAGATCCGCCGTTTGCGCGCGGAATATCCGGCGATCAAGTTGTATGCGGTGATCAGCGACCTCGGTGCCTCGGGTGCTTACTACATCGCCAGCGCGGCGGATGAGATTTACGCCGATAAGGCCAGCCTGGTCGGTTCTATCGGTGTGACGGCGGCCGGCTTTGGTTTTGTCGGAACGATGGAGAAGTTGGGAGTCGATCGTCGTGTCTATACCTCGGGTGAGCACAAGGCGTTTCTGGACCCTTTCCAGCCGCCCAAGGAAGAAGAGGCGCAGTTCTGGAAGTCGGTGCTGGAGACGACCCATCGACAATTTATTCAGAGCGTCAAGCAGGGGCGTGGGGATAGGCTGAAATCCGAGGAGCATCCTGAACTGTTCTCGGGTTTGATCTGGTCTGGCGAGCAGGCGTTGCAGTTGGGCTTGGTCGATGCCCTGGGCAGCACCAGCTACGTGGCGCGTGAAGTCATCGGCGAGAAGGAGTTGGTCGACTTCACTGTTGAGGAAAGCCCCTTGGATAGGTTCACGAAAAAACTGGGTGCCAGTGTGGCCGAGCATTTGGCCATGTGGATGGGCTTTCAGGGGCCGACCCTGCGTTAGTCGGTATGGCGTCACAGGCGAGCCCGGTCATTTGATCGGGCTTGCTGGTTTATGGGATGTCGATGCCGGCGGCATGCAGCATATCCACCAGGCGGATCAGTGGTAAGCCGATCAGGCTGTTGGCGTCGCTGCCTTCGGTGCTGCGAAACAGGCTGACGCCCAGGCCCTCGGCTTTGAAGCTGCCCGCGCAGTCGTAGGGTTGCTCGGCCTGCAGGTAACGGGTGATTTGCCCCTCGCTCAGGTCGCGAAAATGCACGGTGAACGGGATGCAGTCGACCTGGCAGTCGCCGCTTTGGCTGTTGAGCAGGGCCAGGCCTGTCAGAAAGGTGACGCTTTTGCCGCTGGCGGCCAGGAGTTGTTCGCGGGCGCGCTCGAGGGTGTACGGCTTGCCTAGAACCTGATCGCCGAGTACCGCCGCTTGATCCGAGCCGATGATCAGGTGTCGGGAGTGGTTCGGGCTCAGGGCCCTGGCTTTTTCCTCGGCCAGTCGGCGCACCAATGCTTCGGCGGATTCTTCCATGTGGCGGCTTTCATCGATTGCAGGCGCGCTCCAGGTGAAGGGGAGGCGCAAGCGCTCGAGGAGTTCGCGGCGGTAAGGTGAGCTGGATGCGAGCACCAGGGGCAGCATGGGCTTGTCCTTCTAAGGTCGGCTGGCGATTTTAGCGTCCGCCCATGTGTCTGGACAGGCCGAATTTCCTTTGACAGCGGCGGGGTGCATCCCTAGAATGCGCCGCCTATGTCGAATGCACCGATTCCACCTCACGTTGATCCGCGCAAGTTAGCTGATCGTGGCGCCACCCTCGAAGGTGATTTGCTGCTGGCCGATTTGCCGCGACTCTGCGACCCGCTTGCCGACAATCAAGGTGAGGTGCGCGCGAAGTTCGTCTTCGAGCGCGACGAGCGCAATGCCGTGGTTATCCATAGCGAGCTCGACGTTGAAGTGAAAATGGTGTGCCAGCGTTGTCTGGAACTGGTCGCTCTACCTATCCATAGCGAGTGTGATTACGCCGTGGTGAAGGAGGGGGCGAATACTCAGTCCGTGCCGCAAGGCTATGACGTGTTGGAATTGGGTGAAGACCCATTGGATCTGCTGGCGTTGGTTGAGGATGAGCTGCTGCTCGCCTTGCCGATTGTCCCGGCTCATGACCCTAAAGATTGCCAGCAACCGGCTGGGCTCGACGAGCCCGAACCGAGCGAGGACGAGGTGACGCGGTCCAACCCGTTCAGTGTATTGGCGCAGTTAAAGCGTGACCCAAACGTTTAGGAGTTAATCAGTTATGGCTGTTCAGCAGAACAAAAAATCCCGTTCCGCCCGTGACATGCGCCGTTCGCACGACGCACTGGAAGGCAACGCTCTGTCCGTCGAGAAGAGCACCGGTGAAGTTCACCTGCGCCACCACGTATCGCCGGAAGGTGTTTACCGTGGTCGCAAAGTGATCGATAAGGGCGCCGACGAGTAATCCTTGTCCGCTCCGATCATAGCGATTGATGCAATGGGTGGGGACTTCGGTCCCCACTGCATTGTTCCGGCCAGTATTGCCTGCCTGGCTGAAAACCCCTCGCTGCATCTGGTCCTCGTCGGCCAAACATCCTTACTCGAAGAGCTCATTGGCCTGCACGCCGGTGTCGATCGCTCGCGCCTGCATATCGAACATGCGGATGAAGTGATCGCCATGGACGAGCGTCCGGCCCAGGCATTGCGCGGTAAACCGCAATCGTCGATGCGTGTGGCACTGGAGTTGTTGCGCGACGGGCGGGTGCAGGCCTGTGTCAGCGCCGGCAATACCGGGGCTCTGATGGCGCTGTCGCGTTATGTCTTGAAAACCCTTCCAGGTATCGATCGTCCGGCGATGGTCAGTGCTATTCCGACTCGAAACGGGTTTTGCCATCTGCTCGATCTGGGCGCCAATGTCGACTGCAGTGCGGAGCACCTCTATCAGTTCGCGGTAATGGGGTCCGTTGCCGCTGAGGTCCTGGGTGTCGCCAACCCACGGGTGGCGTTACTCAACGTCGGCACCGAAGAGGTCAAGGGCAATCAGCAGGTGAAGCTCGCCGCCAGTTTGTTGCAGCAGGCCAAGGGCTTGAATTACGTGGGTTTCATCGAGGGGGATGGCTTGTATCGCGGCGAGGCCGATGTGGTGGTTTGCGATGGTTTCGTCGGCAACATCCTGCTCAAGTCCAGTGAGGGGCTGGCCTCGATGATCGCTGCGCGGATCGAGGAATTGTTCGCTCAAGGGTGGATGGCGCGTGCAGTCGGTTTGCTGGCGTTACCTTTACTGAAACGTTTGCGCAGCGACCTGGCGCCAGCCCGGCACAACGGTGCGAGTTTTCTCGGTTTGCAGGGGATTGTGATCAAGAGTCACGGGGCGACCGGGGTGGATGGCTTTAAAAATGCCATTGGACGCGCCGTGGCCGAGGTTGAAAACAACCTGCCGCAGCGTCTTCACGGGCGTCTGGAGGATATGCTGCTTTGATGTGACCGCGCCCGGCGGCTCGCCATCCAACTGTCAGTTTGTTGCGTTTGGCTAATGCCAGGCGTGTATTTTTCCCCCGGCGATAAAAACCATTAGGGGTTTATTTTATGTCCGCATCCCTCGCATTTGTCTTTCCTGGCCAAGGTTCGCAATCCCTCGCGATGTTGGCTGAGCACGGCGCTCAGCAAGTGGTCATCGACACCTTTGGCGAAGCCTCCGAGGCACTTGGTTACGATTTATGGGCACTGACCCAGCAGGGCCCGGAAGAACAGCTCAATCAAACCGATAAAACCCAACCGGCGATTCTCGCCGCGTCCATTGCCCTATGGCGTTTGTGGTGTGCCGAAGGTGGTGCGCAGCCGGGTTTTCTCGCTGGCCATAGTCTGGGCGAATACTCCGCGTTGGTGGCCGCTGGGAGCCTGCCGTTCGATCAGGCCGTGCGCCTGGTGGAAGTGCGCGGCCAACTGATGCAGCAGGCCGTGCCGGCCGGGCAGGGCGGTATGGCGGCCATTCTCGGCCTGGACGATGCCGATGTGCTGGCGGCCTGTGCCGAAGCGGCCCAGAACGACGTGGTCAGCGCGGTGAACTTCAATGCGCCAGGGCAGGTCGTAATCGCCGGTAGCGCCGCTGCGGTGGCGCGTGCCGTCGAAGCGTGCAAAGCGCGCGGCGCCAAGCGTGCCATGCCGTTGCCGGTTAGCGTGCCGTCGCACTGCGATTTGATGCGCCCGGCGGCGGAGCGGTTTGCCGAATCCATTGCCGGGATTGCCTGGCAGGCGCCGCAGATTGCCCTGGTGCAGAACGTCAGTGCATCGGTGGTCACCGATCTGGAGAGCCTGAAAAGCAATTTGTTGATGCAGTTGTACAGTCCGGTTCGTTGGGTCGAATCGATGGTTTGCCTGGCCGAGCAGGGCGTCACCGATCTGCTCGAGTGCGGTCCGGGTAAAGTGCTATCGGGACTGAACAAGCGCTGCGTTAAAGGTATTACCACCCATAATCTGGAAACCCCGGATGCCTTCGCCGCCGCCCGGGCGGCCCTGGCTGAATAAGGAGAGGTTTTATGAGTCTGCAAGGTAAGGTTGCTCTGGTTACCGGTGCGAGTCGTGGTATCGGTCAGGCCATCGCGCTGGAGTTGGGGCGTCAAGGTGCCGTGGTCATCGGAACGGCAACCACGGCGTCGGGTGCCGAGCGGATTGCTGAAACGCTCAAGGAGTACGGTATCGAAGGCGCCGGTTTAGTGCTGGACGTCGGCGATAACGAGTCGGTTGCCACTACGCTCGAGCATATTCAGCAGCATCTCGGGCAACCGACGATTCTGGTCAATAATGCCGGCATCACCCGCGATAACCTGATGCTGCGCATGAAGGATGACGAGTGGTTCGATGTCATCAATACCAATTTGAACAGCCTTTACCGGCTCTCCAAGGCAGTCTTGCGCGGCATGACCAAGGCGCGCCATGGGCGCATCATCAATATCGGTTCGGTCGTCGGTGCTATGGGCAACGCCGGCCAAGTGAATTATGCTGCCGCCAAGGCCGGGCTGGAAGGTTTCGGTCGTGCGTTAGCGCGTGAAGTCGGTTCGCGGGGTATTACCGTGAACGCCGTTGCGCCAGGCTTTATCGATACAGACATGACTCGCGAATTGCCGGAAGCTCAGCGCGATGCGCTGCTTACGCAGATTCCGTTGGGCCGTTTGGGGCAGGCAGAGGAGATCGCGAAAGTGGTCGCCTTCCTGGCTTCCGATGGCGCCGCTTACGTGACAGGGGCTACTATCCCTGTGAATGGCGGTATGTACATGAGCTAAATGTGACGGATGCCTTCAGAAAAATGTCATAGCTGCTGTCTAAAATCCGTTATAAAGCTGCAATAGGTTTATAGACAGTTCGTTGAAGTGTTTCTGGGGGTCCTTGCATTCCGCTTGAAATGCTAAAAAACCTTTCTATACACTGGCCGCAGACCAGCTGCCTGGATTGTTTCAATTAGGAGTGAAAACAAGGTATGAGCACCATCGAAGAACGCGTCAAGAAAATCGTAGCCGAACAACTTGGCGTCAAAGAAGAGGAAGTAACCAACAGCGCTTCCTTCGTCGAAGACCTGGGTGCTGACTCTCTTGACACCGTTGAGCTGGTGATGGCTCTCGAAGAGGAATTCGAGACCGAGATCCCGGACGAGCAGGCCGAGAAGATCACCACCGTTCAAGAAGCCATCGACTACGTTACCGCTCACGCGTAAACGCACTCGTCGTTTCTCGACTCGGAAAAGCCGCACGCCTGTCATGGGAGTGCGGCTTTTCTTTAAGCGCTTCTCAGGCGTTACAAAATAGAAAAGGAGATTGCTGTGTCGCGTAGACGCGTCGTGGTTACCGGGATGGGCATGTTGTCGCCGCTGGGTAACGATGTGCCGAGCAGCTGGCAGGGCATTTTGGCCGGGCGCAGCGGTATCGGCTTGCTTGAGCATATCGACCTTTCCGCTTTCTCCACGCGTTTCGGTGGGGCGGTCAAGGGCTTCAATGTCGAGGAGTACTTGTCCGCTAAAGAAGCGCGCAAGCTCGATCTCTTTATTCAATACGGTTTGGCCGCCAGTTTTCAGGCGATGCGCGATGCCGGGCTGGAAGTCACGGATGCCAATCGCGAACGAATTGGTGTGGCCATGGGTTCCGGTATCGGCGGTTTGACCAATATCGAGAACAACTGTAAATCCTTGAGCGAGCAAGGGCCGCGGCGGATTTCGCCGTTCTTCGTGCCGGGCTCGATCATCAATATGATTTCAGGCTTTCTATCGATCCATCTGGGGTTGCAGGGGCCGAACTATGCCATTGCCACGGCCTGCACCACCGGTACCCACTGTATCGGCATGGCCGCGCGCAATATCGCCTATGGCGAAGCGGATGTGATGGTCGCCGGCGGGGCCGAAATGGCCTCCTGTGGGCTGGGGCTGGGTGGCTTCGCCGCCGCACGTGCGCTGTCGACGCGCAACGATGAGCCGACCAAGGCCAGCCGGCCATGGGATAAGGATCGCGATGGTTTCGTGCTTTCCGATGGTGCGGGTGCATTGGTACTGGAAGAGTTGGAGCACGCCAAGGCGCGCGGTGCGCATATCCATGCCGAATTGATCGGTTTCGGCATGAGCGGCGATGCCTATCACATGACCTCGCCGCCGGAAGACGGTGCGGGTGCGGCGCGCTGCATGGCCAATGCGCTGCGCGATGCCGGGTTGAGCGCCGACCAGGTGCAGTACATCAATGCTCATGGCACTTCGACATCGGCCGGCGACAAGGCGGAAGCTGCAGCGGTGAAGTCGGTGTTCGGTGAGCAGGCATACAAGCTGGCCGTCAGTTCGACCAAGTCGATGACCGGCCACTTGCTCGGTGCCGCGGGTGCGGTCGAGGCGATCTTCAGTATTCTGGCGATCCGCGATCAGGTCGCACCGCCCACCATCAATCTGGACGAGCCCGATGAGGGTTGCGATCTGGATTTCGTGGCGCACCAGGCCAAGGCGTTGCCGGTGGATGTGGCATTGTCCAACTCGTTCGGTTTCGGTGGAACCAACGGTTCCCTGGTGTTCCGCCGGTTCGCTGGCTGATGTTGAGTTGGGTCGACGGTCAGCCCGCCGCATCACTAGCGGTAACCGATCGTGGTTTGGCCTATGGAGATGGTCTGTTCGAGACCATCGCGGTCACTGCGGGCGTGCCGTCTTTGCTGGATCGCCATCTGTCGCGCTTGACGCAGGGCTGCGTGCGCCTGGGGATTCCGGTCGATCCAGCATCGGTTCGCGCCGAGCTATTGGCCTTCAGTCAGATGCTGGGCGACGGGGTGGCCAAGTTGATCCTGACTCGCGGCGATGGCTTACGCGGTTATGCGCCGCCTCAGCCGATACAGCCGCGGCGGATTTTGCAAGGCGGTGCGAAGCCAAGCTATCCGGCTGTGAATGCCGAGCACGGGGTAAGGTTGTTTCCCTGTGCGACGCGTTTGGCCGAACAACCGGCACTGGCCGGCCTGAAGCATCTCAATCGCCTGGAGCAGGTGTTGGCCCGCGGCGAATGGCAGGATGCCGAGCATGCCGAGGGGCTGATGCGCGATAGCAGCGGGCGGGTCATCGAGGGCGTCTACAGCAATTTATTCCTGGTCAAAGATGGCCGTCTGTCGACCGCCGATTTATCGCGTTGCGGTGTGGCGGGGGTGATGCGTGCGGAGCTGCTGGAGCGCGCCGCTGCTCTTGGTCTGATCTGCGACATTCGCGATATAAGCCTCGATGAGCTAGTCGCCGCAGACGAGGTGTTTCTCTGCAATAGCCTCTACGGCATCTGGCCCGTACGGGCGCTGCAAGCACGCGACTGGCCGGTTGGCCCGCTCACCCGTAAACTGCAAGCTATTACCCGCGATCTATTGGACTGCTGATTAGTGATACGCAAACTATTACTGCTGCTCGAAGGCGGTGTACTGCTGGCTGCGATATTGGTGATGTTTGCCGCTTGGCAACAGCATTCGGCTTTGCAGCAGCCGCTGAATTTGAGCGAAGAACGTCTGCTCGAGGTGCCTGCTGGCGCAACCCCGGGCGGTGTTCTCAATCGTTTGCAGAGCGAAGGGGTTTTGCACGATGCCTTCTGGCTACGCCAGTACTGGCGCTTCAACTTGGCCAATCAGCCGCTGCACAGTGGCGAGTACCGCCTGACGCCGGGCCTCAAAGTCATCGATATGCTGGGCCTGTGGCGAAAGGGCGAGGTGGTGCAGTACAGCCTGACCCTGGTCGAAGGTTGGAGTTTTCGTCAGGTGCGCGCCGCCTTGGCGCGAGAAACTCGGCTGGAGCAGACCCTGGACGAGTTGAGCGATGCCGAAGTGATGAAACGCCTGGGCCAGCCTGGGCTCAACCCGGAAGGTCGCTTCTTCCCCGACACCTATCGCTATGTGGGTGGCATGAGCGATCTGGACCTGCTCAAGCAGGCCTATGCGCGCCTGGAAACGGTGCTGAGCGAAGAGTGGCGGGAACGTGCCGAAGGTTTGCCCTACACAGAGCCCTACGAGGCCTTGATCATGGCTTCGATAATCGAAAAGGAGACAGGGGTGCCGGAGGAGCGCAGCGAGATTGCCGGGGTGTTCGTGCGGCGTCTGAAAATCGGCATGCGCCTGCAAACCGACCCCACGGTGATTTTCGGCATGGGCGAACGCTATAACGGTAAAATCACTCGCGCCGATTTGTTGGATCCCACGCCTTACAACACCTATGCGATCGACGGCATGCCGCCGACGCCTATTGCTCTGGTCGGCCGCGAAGCGATTCATGCCGCATTGCACCCGGCGGCGGGCAAAAGCTTATATTTCGTGGCTCGGGGCGATGGCAGTCATGTGTTTTCCGACACCCTCAAGGCGCATAATCGCGCGGTGCGTGAGTACCAGCTCAAGCGTCGCGCGGATTACCGTTCCAGTCCGGCTCCCATACAGCAAGCATCTGAATAAGGACGGCCCGTGAGCGGTTTGTTTATCACCTTGGAAGGCCCCGAAGGCGCCGGCAAAAGCACCAATCGCGATTATCTGGCCACGCGCCTCGGCGAGCTGGGCCTCGAAGTATTGCTGACCCGGGAGCCCGGCGGCACGCCGCTGGCGGAGCGTATCCGCGAATTGCTATTGGCGCCCAGCGACGAGCCGATGGCCGCCGATACCGAGTTGTTATTGGTATTCGCCGCCCGCGCACAGCACCTGGCCCAGGTGATCCGTCCGGCTTTGGCGCGTGGCTGTGTGGTCCTGTGCGATCGTTTCACCGATGCGACTTACGCTTACCAGGGCGGCGGCCGCGGCTTGTCGCAAGCGCGTATCGCCACATTGGAGAACTTCGTGCAAGGCGAGTTGCGCCCCGATCTGACCCTGGTCTTCGATCTGCCGGTGGAAATCGGCTTGGCGCGCGCCGCCGCCCGTGGACAACTGGATCGCTTCGAACGGGAAGCGCGCAGCTTCTTCGAGGCGGTGCGGCAGACCTATCTGCAGTGCGCCGCTGCCGAGCCGCAGCGCTATCGGATCATCGATGCCGCGCAGCCCTTGGAGCAGGTTCAGCAAGCGCTGAATGGCCTGCTGCCATGGATTGCGGAGCTGGCCCATGGCTGATGTCTACCCCTGGCAGGAGGCCCTTTGGCAGCAACTGGCCGGCCGCAGCCAGCATGCCCATGCGTATCTGCTGCATGGCCCTGCCGGGATCGGCAAGCGCGCCCTGGCCGAGCGGTTGATGGCGCGTTTATTGTGTCAGGCGCCAGCGGGGCTGGATGCTTGTGGTCAGTGCAAGTCCTGCCACCTGCTGGCAGCCGGGACCCATCCCGATAACTTCGTTCTCGAACCGGAAGAGGCCGATAAGGCGATCAAGGTCGATCAGGTGCGCACCCTGGTCGCGTTCGTGGTGCAGACCGCGCAACTCGCCGGGCGCAAGGTGGTGTTGATCGAACCCGCCGAGGCGATGAATCTGAACGCGGCCAATGCGCTGCTGAAAAGCCTCGAGGAGCCTTCCGGCGATACCGTCCTGTTATTGATCAGTCATCAGCCCAGTCGTTTGCTGCCGACGGTGAAGAGTCGCTGTGTGCAACAGGCCTGTCCCTTGCCCGGCGAGGCGGCCAGTCTGGCTTGGTTGGCCCGGGCATTGCCGGAATGCAGCGATGAAGAACGCGCCGAGTTGTTGTGTCTGGCGGCGGGTTCGCCTTTGGTTGCCATGCGCATGCATGCCGAGGGCGTGCGCGAGCAGCGCGCACAGGTGGTCGATGGAGTGAAAAAGTTGATCAAGCAGCAGGTCGCCCCCAGCCAGTTGGCCGAGAGTTGGAATGCGGTATCCCTGCATCTGCTGTTCGACTGGTTCTGCGATTGGTCGCAATTGATGTTGCGCTATCAATTGACCCGCGACGAAGCGGGGCTGGGGCAGGCCGATATGCGCAAGGTGGTGCAGTATCTGGCGGAGAAAACCCCGCAGGCGAAGATCTTGGGAATCCAGGATTGGCTGCTGATGCAGCGTCAGAAAGTCATCGGCAAGGCCAATCTCAACCGTGTCTTGCTTCTCGAAGCATTGTTGGTGCAGTGGGCAAGCCTGCCCGGACCGAGCTAGAATCGTCTATCGAGTCATAAAACATCAGGATGCCGCATGAGCTTGCCACCTAATCTGGGTCCGCGTAACGGAATTTTGTCTCTGAC
The DNA here is from genome assembly GCA_966211665.1 of uncultured Pseudomonas sp. Lineage (GTDB taxonomy): Bacteria > Pseudomonadota > Gammaproteobacteria > Pseudomonadales > Pseudomonadaceae > Aquipseudomonas. The sequence continues at coordinate 16,001 of CBIHQF010000011.1, forward strand.
CATCAAAGACAAATCCGTGCTCTATGCCGCTTATATGCCCTTTATCAAGAATGGCGGGTTGTTCATCCCGACCAACAAGAGCTACAAGCTCGGCGACGAAGTCTTCATGTTGCTCAACCTGATGGACGAGCCTGAAAAGATTCCGGTAGCCGGTAAAGTCGTATGGATCACCCCCAAGGGCGCCCAAGGCAACCGCGCCGCCGGGGTAGGGGTGCAGTTCAACGATGGCGACAACACCGCGCGTAACAAGATCGAAACCTATCTGGCCGGCGCACTGACCTCGGACCGCCCCACGCATACCATGTAACCGTAGCGACAAGCCGCAAGCTGCAAGCGACAAGAAAGCGTTGGCATTCTCGCTTTTACTTGTAGCTTGAGCTTGCTACTTGAGGCTTACCCCATGCTTATCGACTCCCACTGTCACCTCGATCGACTCGACCTGGCCGCCTACGGTGGTTCTCTGGATGCGGCGCTGGACGCCGCGCGCGCGCGTGGGGTCGGGCATTTTCTCTGTATCGGCGTCAGCGCCGACAATGCGGCGGCGGTCAAAGGCTTGGCCGAGCGTTATGCCGATGTCGATTGTTCGGTCGGCGTGCATCCGCTGGATCTCGAGCCTGGCGTCGCTCCGGCGCTGGATTGGCTACTGGCCGAGTTGGACCACCCACGGGTAGTGGCCATCGGCGAAACAGGGCTCGACTATCACTATGAACCCGAAGCGGCCGAGGCCCAGCAGCAGGCCTTCCGCCTGCATTTGCAGGCCGCGCGGATTACCGGCAAGCCGGTGATCGTGCACACCCGCGAAGCCCGAGCCGACACCTTGGCGTTATTGCGCGAAGCGGCCCTGCCCCAGGCCGGGGTGCTGCATTGTTTTACCGAGGACTGGGAGATGGCCAAGGCTGCCTTGGATTTGGGCTTTTATATTTCCCTGTCCGGCATCGTCACTTTTCGCAATGCCGAGGCCCTGCGCGATGTGGCGCGCCAGGTGCCGGCGGATCGCTTGCTGGTGGAGACCGACTCGCCTTACCTGGCGCCGGTGCCGCATCGCGGCAAACCGAATATGCCGGAGTACGTGCGTGACGTCGCCGAGTACCTGGCGCTGTTGCGGGGCGTGAGTTATCAGCAACTCGCCGAGCAGACGAGCAGCAATTTCCAACGCCTATTCCCGCTAGCCCGAGTCGCGCTATAAAACTACGAGTCAAAAAAAACCCGGATTCTGGGGGCGAATCCGGGTTAAGACCATTAGGAGTAATCAAGGTACGCGGTCCACGGTACCTTGCCTGGCGAGACACTTGGGGGGAGATGTCAACGCCAGTAATCTTGAGTATCGGTCAAGTTTGTCGATCGTCCAGGCGGAAAGGGCTCGTTCTTAAACGTATTTGGAATACACCCGCGTCTGTTGAGTTCTCAGCCCGTAGCCAGCTGGCTTAGTAGCTGCAACGTTTCGTCTATTACCCGCTCCTGGGTATAAAAATGCGGGGAAAAGCGGATCCCGCCACCACGCTGGGCGCAGATGACCTGCTCGGTTTTGAGGCGCTCGAAGAGTCGCGCGTTATCCCAACCGTCCAGGCTGAAGGTGAGGATGCCCGCGCGCCGCTCGAGTTCGCGGGGGCTGTGCAGGATGACGCCGGGTATTTCATCCAGGCCGTCGAGCAGCCACTGCACGCGCTCATGCAGGCCCTTTGCAACGTCCGGCATGCCCACCTCTTCCAGCAGCGAAAGACTGGCCTCCAGCGCCATGGTCCCGAGCATATTCGGGCTGCCGCATTCGAAGCGCCGGGCGCTGCGCGCCGGTTGCCAGTCCGTGCGTTGGTAATCGCCGGCGTGTTCGAGCATATGCCAGCCGTATTCATGCAGTTTGAGCCGTTCGCGCAGGTCGCTACGGCAATAGAACACGCCGAGGCCTTCCGGGCCGAGTAGCCATTTATGCCCATCGGCCATGGCGAAAGCGCATTGGCAAGCTTGCACATCGAGGGTCAGGGCGCCCAGTTGTTGGATCGCATCGATGCACAGTAATACCCCGCGCCGCTGGCAGCCCTGGCCAAGGCGTTGCAGGTCGAGGCGCAGGCCGCTGGCGTATTGCACCGCACTGATCGCCAGCAGGCGCACACGTGGGCCGCACGCATCGAGCAAGG
>CBIHQF010000012.1:0-18112 GCA_966211665.1 uncultured Pseudomonas sp.
TTTCGCTCTCGCCCATAACCAGCAGGTCTTCGCCGTCGACTTTGACGGTGTTGCTGCCGGAGTAAGGACCAAACACCACTTTGTCGCCGACCTTGACGGCCAGCGCGCGCACTTCGCCGTTGTCCAGCACGCGACCAGTGCCAACAGCGACGATTTCGCCCTGGTTAGGCTTCTCGGCAGCGGAACCCGGCAGCACGATACCGCCCGCGGTTTTGGTCTCTTCTTCGCTGCGACGAATCACGACGCGGTCATGCAGAGGACGAAGCTTCATTTGTCGATCTCTCCCAAATAGTTGTTTTACATCGGCCGGTGCTTTCACCGGCGGGTTAGCAAAGTCCGGCGGGGCCGGTTGCGCTGCACCGGGTGCAACGCGGAAGTCTGATCTGCCGACACCGGCAGAAAACCTTGCGGTGACCGCTACATAAGGGCGTACAAGGGGATTTCAAGGGACGGGCAATGATTTTTTTTACGATTCGGAGCGGCGAAGAGAAGCCAATCGATGGCATACGCAGGCGAACGGGCACACAGCCACAGTCGGAAAGCGCCCTCACTTGGAGAAGGACATAGCGATGGCGTCGCTACGCGACTTTCACGTTAATCCCGGCGCTCGTATTCGCCTTCAAGGACATTCGGTTGGGAGGCACCCGGCCGGGTTTGCCCCGAGCGCGCGGCCTGATCGTCAAAGAAAGCGCGCTGGCGCATGGCCTGCTCGGCGGCGCGCAGCCGCACCTTGTCGACCAGCAGGCGACGGGTGAAGGGAATCAGGCAGAATGCACCGAAGATGTCGCTGATAAAGCCCGGCAACAGCAGCAAGCCGCCGCCGACGGCGATCAGCAACCCTTCGAGCATTTCCTGCTCCGGCAACTCGCCACGCGCCAGCTTCTCACGCGCGCGCCAAGCGGTGGCGACACCCGCCACCCGCAGAAGAATGCTGCCCAGAACCGCCGTCGCGATAACCAGCAGCAAAGTCGGCAGCACGCCGATCGCGCTACCGACCTGGATCAACAACGCCAGCTCGATGAGCGGGAACAGCAGAAACAAAAACAGAAAAGCACGCATCAGGAAAATTCCTTAGCGGAAGAATTTACTTCCAGTAAGAGGGAAATATGGGGTATTGCGCTGAATTCAAGCTGAACCCTCACCATCGGTCGGCCAGGTTTCGGCATGCGCCAACTGCACCAGTGCCTGGCGCACTTCGCCGGGGCTGTTGCAAGGCGCGGGAAAAGCCAACCAATGCAGGCTTTGACCGATACGCAGATGAAAGCCTTCGCTGTCGATCCCGACCAGGGTCGCCGCCATCTGGTTCGGCAAGCCGGCCAGCTCGACATAATGCGCGATAGCGCGCTCGTGGTCATCGTTCATATGCTCGAGCATGGCGCTTTCAGCGCCCTCGGCGGCGAAGGGGTTGGCGAGCGCCACCTGATCGAGCCAGTGAATCGCGCCGAAACCACCGATATAGCGCCAGCGCACCGGTTGCAGGCGCCAGAAATCGAAATCGTGGACCCGGTGATAATCCCGGGCGTCGGGGAAATAGCGGTAATAGCGCTGTGCGGCGGCCTCGATCTGCGCCGCGTCGTCCAGTTGCCGTGCTTCTGCGAGCAGGGTCAGGCGACCGACGGACTGCACATCCTCGGCATCGCGTTCGCCCACCAACAGCGAGCATTTGCCGTCGTGCTTGAGGTTGTGGGTGTGCTGGGCGATGCGGCTGATCAGGATCAGCGGCCAGCCCTGAGCGTCCAGACAATAGGGCACCACCGATCCGAAAGGAAAACCCGGCATGGCTTTGGAGTGGGTGGAAAGCACGCCACGGTATTCCTTGAGTAGCAATTCTCGGGCATGCTTGATGGCTTTCACGCTCACCTTGTGACTCCCTGCATAGAATCCGTCATAAACGGACAGACGTTAACGATACGGTTACCGCACCAGCGGGGGCAAACCCAATACCTTGAGGGGATATTTTCAATGCAACTCAAAGACAAAGTCATCATTATTACCGGCGGCTGCCAAGGACTGGGGCTGGCAATGGCCGAATACCTGGCGGGCAAAGGCGCCAAGCTGGCACTGGTCGACCTGAACAAGGAAAAGCTCGACGAAGCCGTGGCCAGTTGCAAATCCCAGGGCGTGGAAGCACGCGCCTATCTGTGCAATGTCGCCAATGAAGAGCAAGTGACTCAGACCGTCGGTCAGATCGCCGAAGATTTCGGCGCCATCAATGGCCTGGTGAACAATGCCGGCATCCTGCGCGACGGCTTGACCATCAAGGTCAAGGACGGCGAAATCACCAAGCTGAGCCTGGCCCAGTGGCAATCGGTGATCGACGTCAACCTGACCGGGGTATTCCTTTGCACCCGCGAAGTCGCAGCGAAAATGATCGAGCTGAAGAACGAAGGCGCGATCGTCAACATCTCCTCCATCTCCCGCGCCGGCAATATCGGTCAGGCCAACTACTCGGCCGCCAAAGCCGGCGTGGCCGCCGATACCGTGGTCTGGGCGAAGGAATTGGCGCGTTATGGCATCCGTGTCGCGGGTGTGGCGCCTGGCTTTATCGAAACCGAAATGGTCGCGGCGATGAAACCCGAAGCCTTGGAGAGAATGACCTCCGGTATTCCGTTGCGGCGTATGGGCAAACCGGCCGAAATCGCTCATTCAGTGGCTTATATTCTGGAAAACGACTACTACACCGGTCGTATTCTGGAATTGGACGGCGGTCTGCGTCTGTAACGGGCTAAGCCTCAAGCCTCAGGCGCTCAGCTCGGGGCTTGAGGCTTGCAACTTACCGCTACCAACCGACGCCAAAACCCAAGCTGTAATGGGTTTCGTCCAGATCGCCTTCCGAGCCGCTGACCAGATCCTTTTCCGCCTTCATATTCAACGAGGCCCAATCGGTGACCTTGTAGCGCAGCCCCACCTCGGCATCGAAGGCGTACTCCGCGACATTGGCCAATGGCTTGCCCACTTCGCCAGTGCTGAACAACTCGACGCTCTTACCGACCAGATAGCGGTTGTAATCCCATTTCGCGCTGAGCGCGTAGAAATTGTCGCGTTCGCCGTTGGCATATAGATAATCGCTGCGGTTGAGCAGTCCGGTAACCGAGAAGCCGCCCAGCTCGTTGTCCCAGAACTGATAACCCGGGCCGGTACCGACGGTGCGCTGACGGCGCAGGTCTTCTATCTTGTCGCGCTTGTACTCGAAGCGCCCCTGCCAGAACCACTGCTCGGTGAAGAAACGGTCGAGGGCATATTCGGTATTCCAGTTATCGGTGGTCACCACCTCATCCTGGAACTCCCGGTTATAGCCGGCTTCGGCCTTATGCCGCCATAGGCCATGGCGTGCCTCGGCCTCGAGGTCGACATCGTAACTATCGGTATCGCGCTCGGCCCGTTTGTAATCCAGTGCGGCATCGATATTGCCGCTCAGGACCAGGTCTTCGACCAGCGGCTTGGGCTTGAGGATTTGCTTGATGCTGGTCAGCGCAACGGTTTTCGGTGCTTCGCCGTTGACCAGGGTCACCTGCCCCGGCCCAGCGGCCTGCAGGGATTTCGCCCGTTCGCCAGTCAGGGCGCTTTCCTTGATCATCAGTTCCTGGTCGCTCTCCAGGGTGGCGATCTGATCCCAGTCCAGGGCGATAGCGCCGCCGTACTCGGTGCTCAACACCAATTTCTTGCCTTCATAGAATTTGATTTTGCCGCTCAGGCGGTCGCCATTCTTCAGCCAAACGGTATCGGCGATAACCGCGTTTGCCGCCAGGGACAGGGCCAGGCCCATCAGAGTTTTGGAAAACATAAGGACTACTTGAATAGCTCGAATACGGGAAAGCCGGGCATTATGCGCAAGCATCGCAATAGAACAAGCACTGACCCGCACAATCGTGCCGAGTTCAGCCACAGCTCCGTTTAAATTGGATGGAAGGCCAAGCGGCGCGGGCGCTCGCGGGTCGATAATGCCACTCGCGCCGGTACGACGACCGGTACAACAGCAGGACGCATACCCTCATGCCCAACGCGCACCCACAACCACGACAGCGCCACTCCGAGCACGGGCCTGAACCGACTCAAGCGGCGACAGCCCAGGCGGCGCGCCGCCAGGCGCTCTATATAACCCTGGCGCAAGTGCCCGCCGGCAAGGTCGTCAGCTATGGGCAACTGGCCGAACTGGCCGGCCTTGGCCGCGCCGCACGCTGGGTCGGGCGAACCTTGAGCCAGCTCCCCGAAGGCAGCACCCTGCCCTGGCATCGGGTGATCGCCGCCGGCGGCCGCCTCAGCCTCCCCGCGGGCAGCGCTTCCGGCGCCGAACAGCGCGCCCGATTACGCGAAGAAGGCATAGCGATCGACAACGATCGGGTGGATATCCGACGGCATGTCTGGCGTCCGATGGAGCACAGCGGTTAGAGTGCGCCCTTTATCAGGTCATCCTCAGGCAGAAACCCGCTCAATGCCCCGTAAAAGCTGGCGCGACGCCATCGCCGCCTACTCAAGCCCCGCGACCCTGGTGCTGCTGCTGCTCGGTTTCGCCGCCGGCCTGCCTTATATGCTGGTGTTCTCGACGCTGTCGGTATGGCTGCGCGAAGCGGGTGTGGCTCGCGAAACCATCGGCTTCGCCAGCCTGATCGGCTTGGCCTATGCCTTCAAATGGGTCTGGTCGCCGCTGCTCGACCAATGGCGCCTGCCGCTACTGGGCGGCCTGGGCCGCCGGCGCTCCTGGCTGGTACTCTCCCAGGTGCTGATCGCCGCGGGCCTGGCCGGCATGGCGCTATGCGATCCGCAAACCCATCTGACCTGGTTGATTTCCCTCGCCGTATTGGTCGCGTTCGCCTCGGCCACGCAAGACATCGCAGTGGACGCCTACCGCCTGGAAATCGTCGACAACACCCGCCAGGCGGCACTGGCCGCCAGCTATATGGCCGGCTACCGGGTTGCCGCGTTGCTGGCCACCGCGGGCGCCTTGTATTTCGCCGAAGGTTTCGGCTCCACCGTGCAGCTCTACCAACACAGCGCCTGGGCCGGCACCTACCTGGTGTTCGCCCTGCTGATGCTGCCGGGCCTGCTCACCAGTTTGTGGATGCGCGAGCCGGCGGTGCCGCTGCAAACCCAGCTGGCCGCCGCCCGCTACGGTTTCAGCCGGCAGATCGCTTCGGTGCTGGTACTGATCGTGCTGCTGGTGTCGGTGCCGGCGATGTTCACCCAGTTCTTCCATACCGATTTCGCCAGCCTGTTCAGCGGCGAAGCCAGCCTGCTCGACCTGCTGCTGGAAGATCGCGCGTTCCTGCGCGCGCTGCTCTACACCATCCTCACGACCCTCTGCCTGTCGCGCATGGGCCGGCGTGGCCTGGCGCCGGTGCTGACCCCAGTCAACGACTTCGTGTTGCGCTATCGCTGGCAGGCGCTGCTGCTGCTCGGGCTGATCGCCACCTACCGCATGTCGGATACCGTGATGGGTGTGATGGCCAACGTGTTCTACATCGATCAGGGCTTCACCAAGGATCAGATCGCCAGCGTCAGCAAGCTGTTCGGCCTGGTCATGACGCTGCTCGGCGCCGGAATCGGTGGCCTATTGATCGTACGCTTCGGCATTCTGCCGATTCTGTTTATCGGCGGTCTCGCCTCGGCCGCGACCAACCTGCTGTTCATGCTGCTGGTCAGCATGGGCGCCGACCTGCAGATGCTGATCGCCACCATTTCCGCCGACAATTTCAGCGCCGGGTTGGCGACGGCGGCATTCGTCGCCTACCTGTCGAGCCTGACCAACCTGAAATTCTCGGCCACGCAGTACGCCCTGCTCAGCTCGATCATGCTGCTGCTGCCACGCTTGATCGGCGGGTATTCGGGGGTGCTGGTGGAAAAGGTCGGCTATGAGCAATTCTTTATCATCACTGCCCTGTTGGGGGTGCCGACGCTGATCCTGATCGCTCTGCAGTGGCGCCGCGAAGGCCCGCAGGCGAACGGCTCGACCCCGGCAGCGCCCGCAGAACAGCCCAACAGCGGGCCGCTGAAAACCGAAGCCAACAGCTAGGGTCTGTTGCCGTTTCATCGCGACCGCGCCGGAGCCTGTTTTAGCGCGAGGCAAGGCACGAGACGCGAGGTTTGGTTGTTCCAAATGAGCGTCGAGAAACGCAGTATCGCGCTAAAACAGGCCCGGCCCTTCGGGTTGCGCGGAAAATCTCGCCATGCGTTGTTGTAGGACTTGGCAAGGGAACAACCATTACCGGCGTCCTACGCCTAGCCTGGCGAGATTTTTCGCGGCAACGCGGCTTGCACTGAAACGGCAACAGACCCTAGGGTCAGCGAAACATGCGAGCGCCGCGCTAAAACCCTGATTGCGCCTATGGCTTATCAGGGCTACCGGCGGGCATCAGATGCACCACGCGCTGCGGGAACGGAATACCGATACCGGCCTCGGTCAGACGCTCCTTGGCCAACTCGATAAAACTGAAGGTCACCGGCCAGTAATCCGGCGTCGCCACCCAGACGCGCAACGACAGGTTCACCGCGCTGTCGCCCAGCCCGGTCACGAAAACCGCGGGCTCCGGTTCCATCAGCACCCGTGGGTCTTGGGCGATCTTCAACAGAACATCGCGGGCTTGTTTGATATCGCTGGCGTAATCGATGCCCAGGTTGATATCGGCACGGCGTATCGGCTCGCGTGAATAGTTGGTGATATTGCCGTTGGACAGACTGCCGTTGGGCACTATCACCACCTTGTTGTCGGCGGTTTTCAGGGTGGTATGGAAGATATGGATGCTGTCGACGCTACCCGACACGCCCTGCCCTTCGATCCAATCGCCGGCACGGAACGGACGGAACAGCATGATCAGCACGCCACCGGCGAAATTCGCCAAGCTCCCCTGCAATGCTAGACCGATGGCCAGACCGGCCGCACCTATCACCGCGATGAACGAGGTGGTTTCCACACCGATCATCGAGGCCACGCTGACCAGCAACAGCACCTTGAGCACGATGCCCGCCAAACTGCCGATAAAGCTGTGCAGCGCGCGATCGACGTTGCGCCGCTCCATCAAGCCGCCGACGTTGCGGATCAGGGTGTTGATCAGCCACCAACCGATCAACAAGGTGAGGATGGCCAATATCAGTTGACCGCTGTATTGCAACACCACCGGTAGCCAGGTCTCGGACAGCGTCACCAGTTGCTCTACATTCATTTCCATTGAGGCATCCTTTTTTTTGCGCAAAAAAACAGCCGCACGCCTATCGCGCACGGTTTCAAGCTTGATCTGATCGATGCGGGAGATTCGGCATCCCGCAAGGCTCGCGCCCAGCCGAGCGCGGCCCTATCGCAGGAACCCATGCCGGCGATGCAAGCCGGTAACGGGCTTCATGACAAATCGATCCAGCCAGTTAGGCCAGATAGACCTTAATCGCGGAAGTTGTTGAACTGCAATGGCATGCCGAATTCCTTGGCACGCAACGCGGCGATGGCTTCCTGCAGATCATCGCGCTTTTTGCCGGTGATACGCACTTGCTCGCCCTGGATCGCAGCCTGCACCTTGAGCTTGCTGTCCTTGATATGGGCGACGATCTTCTTCGCCAAGTCCTTCTCGATGCCTTCGCGCAGGATCACCTCCTGCTTGACGCTCTTACCCGACGGGTAGGCGTCCTTGAACTCCAGGCACTGCACATCGATCTTACGCTTGACGAGGGCGAGTTTGAGAATCTCGATCATTTGCTCGAGCTGAAACTCCGCATCGGCCGTCAAGTTGACAGTCAGCTCTTTCAGTTCAAAGCTACCTTTACCACGCAGATCGTAGCGACGCTCCAATTCCTTGATCGCGTTGTCGATAGCGTTGGTGACTTCGTGCTTGTCCAGCTCGGACACCACGTCGAACGAGGGCATGGGTTTCCTCCACAATAGAAGGCGCGCCGCGGTTCACGAACGGGACACGCCAGGCTTGACGGTTAAAAAACCCGGCCATTATATATCCACAGACACATACACTGCCCGGCCATGTACCGGGCCCATGCGATTTCCCTTAGCGAGCCTGCTCATGCCCAACCCCAACCTCAGCATCCTGGTCGTGGACGACGCCAAGTTTTCCAGCGCCATTATCGGCCGCGCGCTGAGTCAGGCTGGCTATCAGGACGTGCGCTTCGCAAGCAGCGCCGCCGAAGCCCTCAAACAGCTCGAACAACGTCCGGCCAGCGTCGTCCTCGCCGACTGGCTGATGCCCGAAATGGACGGTTTGGAGCTTACCGGGCATGTGCGTCAGCTCGATGAAATGACCGACCACTACACCTACATCATCCTGCTCACCGGCAAGGACGGCGAAAACGTGCTCGCCCAGGCCTTCGACCGCGGCGTCGACGACTTCATCAGCAAAGCCTCGATGCACGCGCAACTGGTGCCGCGCGTATATGCCGCCGACCGCTTGTGCAACACCCTGCAACGTCTACTGCATGAAAACCGCATGCTGACCAGCAATATCGCCAGCCTCGAACAGCGCAACCTGGTCGACTCGCTCACCGGGCTGGGCAACTCGCGTTACCTCAAACAGAAACTGGTGGATTGCCTGCGCCAGATCGAATCCCGCGGCGGCGCTTTGTGCTACCTGCTGATCGGCCTGCAGAACACCCAACTGCCGTCCACCCAAGCCCACGACGAACTGCTGCATGGCGTGGCGCGGCGCCTGCAACAGTTGGTCCGGCCGCTGGACGTATTGGTCGCCCTCGACGATACCCACTTCGTCATGCTCACCCTGCTGGACAACCTGCAGGAATGCTCGCCGAGCAGCTTCAAGCGCCTGCACGAGGGGCTCAACCTCAAGGCTTTCAAGACCAGCGAAGGCTTTATCAGCCTCAAAGCCGGTATCTGCCTGGTCGGGCTCGACGCCCGCGCCCTGCCGATCGAACCGATGACCATCATCGAGCACGCGGACAAGCTGCTGCCCGAGGCCTACGCCAGCGGCCGGGTCGCAGCCATGCGCTTGCCGCTGCCGCACTGAACCCCGCGCCGATGTGGCATATCCTCGGTGTCGGCAGCCTGGGCGGTCTCTGGGCCACGCGCCTCGCCCGTAGCGGCGTACCCGTGCAGTTGCTGCTGCGCGATGCCGAACGCCTCGCCGCTTACCGGCGCGCCGGTGGCCTGACCCTGGTCGAACAGGGGCGGGCCCAACGCTACCCGTTGCCGGCGCAGACCATCGATGACGGGGAACCGATCCAGCGTCTGCTGCTGGCGTGCAAGGCCTACGATGCCGAAGCCGCCGCGGCTCGCATCGCGTCACGCCTGGCGCAAGGCGCCGAGGTGATCCTGCTGCAGAACGGCCTGGGCAGTCAGGACGCGGTGGCCAAACGCTTACCCGAGGTTCGCTGCATCCTTGCATCGAGTACCGAAGGCGCCTTTCGCGAGGCGGATTTTCGCGTGGTGTTCGCCGGCCATGGGCATACCTGGCTGGGCGACCCTCTCGATCTCACGCCGCCCGGCTGGCTCGACGAACTCCAGCGCAGCGGTATCGCCCATGACTGGAGCCTGGATATCCTCGGGCGCCTGTGGCGCAAGTTGGCGCTCAATTGCGCCATCAATCCGCTGACGGTGCTCTACGACTGCCGCAACGGCGGGCTCAGCGCCCATCCCGCCGAGATCGCCGCGCTCTGCGCGGAACTCTGCGAGCTGCTACAAACCTGCGGCCAACCAACCGCCGCGGAAAACCTGCACGACGACGTGCTGCGTATTATCCAGGCCACCGCGGCGAACTATTCTTCAATGCACCAGGATGTGGCTCAGGGCCGACGCACCGAAATCGCCTACCTGCTCGGTTATGCCTGTGCCGCGGCGCGGCGCCACCAATGCGTTCTGCCGCACCTTGACAGCCTGCACCAGCGCCTGCTCGTGCACCTGGATAGACGCGGATTGCCCAGCCACTGAGCCGGCGTTACCCTGCTCACATATTTGTGACGACGACCTTGATTCCCATGCTTTTGCGTCAACGCCTCGAAAACCTTCCGGTCGGCCGCAAACTACTGGTCGCCCTGCTGGTGCTGCTGGCGACGGTGTTGGTGGTGGCCAACCTGGCCTTTATCAGCGCCGCCTACTGGATTTCCCAACAAAGCGTGGCGCCCCAGGCGCTGCACACCCTCGGCCGTTTGATCGCCAGCCCGCAATTGAGCCAGCCGGCGCTCAACTCGGCGAGCGCCGCCGAGGCCTTGCTCGAGCGCCTGGACGACTACGCGCCGTTGCGCGCCGCCGCGGTGTACGACAGCAACGGCATCAGCCTCGCGCAATTGCAGCGCGGCGACGAACTGCCGCTGCCCTCGCGCACCGAGCTGGTGGCCACTTGGCGTCACAGCGAATTCCGCATCAATAAACTGATCGAACTGCCGCAGCCCTCGGGCCCGCCGGGGCATTTGCTGCTGGTCGCCTCGAGCGAGCTGCCGGGCGCCTTCTACACCGGCACCCTGAGCGCCAGCCTGGTGATCCTGTTGGTCAGCGTGCTGCTCTGGTTGATCGTTTCGCGGCAAGTGCGCCGCTTGATCACCCGGCCGATCCGCCGTTTGGAGGAACTGTCGCGCCAGGTCACCCGCGAAGAGAACTACTCACTGCGCGCCCGCCGCGGCAACCGCGACGAAATCGGCAGCCTGGCCGATGCCTTCAATACCATGCTGGTGCGTATCGAAGCCCGCGAGCAGCAGCTCAAGCGCGCCCGCGACGATGCCCAGGACGCCTTCGACCATGCGCAGAGCCTGGCCGAGGAGACCCGACACTTCAACCGCAAGCTGGAGCTGGAAGTACAGGTGCGCGGCAAGATCGAGAAAAAGCTCACCGGCTTTCAGAAGTACCTCAACAGCATCATCGACTCCATGCCCTCGGCGCTGATCGCCCTCGACGAGCAGTTGTTCGTGACCCAGTGGAACCAGGAAGCCAGCGTGCTTTCCGGCACACGCCTGGAGGAAGCGCTGAACCAACCGGTGTTTCTCGCCTTCCCGCCGTTGAAACCTTTTCTCGCGCAGATCAATCGCAGCATCGAGAAGCACAAGGTCGAGAAGATCGAACGGGTCACCTGGAGCAAAGGCGACGAGCGGCGGCATTACGCCCTGACCTTCTATCCGCTGATGGGCGGCAGCGGCCGTGGCGCGGTGATCCGTATCGACGACATCACCCAGCGCCTCAATCTGGAAGAGATGATGGTGCAATCGGAGAAGATGCTCTCGGTCGGCGGCCTGGCCGCCGGCATGGCTCACGAGATCAATAACCCGCTCGGCGCCATCCTGCATAACGTGCAGAATATCCGCCGACGGCTATCGCCCGAGATGGAAAAGAACCGCGAACAGGCCGAGCAAATCGGCGTTTGCCTGCAAGCCGTCGATCGCTATCTGCAGGCCCGGGAAATTCCGCAACTGCTCGACGGTATCCAGCAAGCCGGCACCCGCGCGGCGAAAATCGTCAGCCATATGCTCAACTTCAGCCGCATGAGCAATCGCCAGCTGACGCCCTGCCAACTCCCGGCGGTGATAGACCAGGCGCTGGAAATCGCCAGCAACGATTTCGACCTGACGGAAAGCTTCGACTTCAAAAGCTTGCAGATCGTGCGCGATTTCGACCCCGACCTCGGCCCCGTGCCCGGCACCGCCAACGAGTTGGAACAGGTGCTGCTGAATTTGCTGAAGAACGCCGCCCAGGCGATCCATCAACGCGACGACGGCACGCCAGGGCAAATCACCCTGCGCACCCGGCGCAGCAAGCACTGGGCCGAGATCCAGGTGCAGGACAACGGCCTGGGTATGCCCGAATCGGTGCGCAAGCGGATCTTCGACCCCTTCTTCACCACCAAGGAAGTCGGCGAAGGCACCGGCCTCGGCCTGTCGGTTTCCTACTTCATCATCACCAACAACCACAAAGGGCAGATGGAGGTACAGTCCAGCCCCGGCCAAGGCACCTGTTTCACCTTGCGTTTGCCGCTGGCCGTCGCCTCTGCCGAGATGAGCTCCTGAGCATGGGTTATCGACTCTCGAAAATTTACACGCGCACCGGCGACGGCGGCGAAACAGGTCTGGCCGACGGCCGCCGGGTGGCCAAGGATCACCCGCGGGTGGATGCCATGGGCGAACTGGACACCTTGAACAGCCAGCTCGGCCTGCTGCTGGCCGAACTCGCCGAGCAACGGACGATATGCCCCGGGCTGGATGACATCATCGCGGTGCTCGCGCCCTGCCAGCACCGTTTGTTCGACCTCGGCGGCGAGTTGGCGATGCCCGAGTACCAGGCGCTGCAAGCGGACGAAATCGAACGCCTGGAGGCGGCCATCGACCGCTGGAACGAGGACGTCGGGCCGCTGGAGAATTTCATTCTGCCCGGCGGCTCGCGCCTGGTCGCCCAGGCCCACGTCTGCCGCAGCCTGGCCCGCGGCGCGGAACGGCGCTGCCAGCAGCTCAACGCCGCGGAGCCGATCCGTGGCGTCGGCCTAGCCTACGTCAACCGCCTGTCCGACCTGCTGTTCGTCGCCGCCCGGCTGATCGCCAAACGCCAGGGCATCGACGAAGTGCTCTGGCAAGCGGCGCCGAAACCGCAAACCTAACCCAATAAACCTTGGCCGCGGCGCAACGGTGTGTGAGGCGCTTTAGCGGCGAGCTTTCAACCGCTGTTATCGCGGCTAAAGCCCCTCCCACGGTTTGTACGCAAATCAGCCCGTAGGTCGGGTTAGCGGCGACCCACATAATGGCAGCAACAGCGTAGATGAACGCCGCGTAACCCGACAAGGCGCCGCACGGTAGATCAGAGCAGACTCAAACGGCTCTCGAAGCACCGTTGCTCGCCGCTCAGGGGATCGATAAAACTCAGGCCCTGGGCCAGCAGTTTGAGCGGCTTGCTGTAGTCGTCAGGCGTATCGGGCCCGTCGCTGACCTCGGGGTAGAAAGGGTCATTGAGTATGGCCGCGCCCAGGGCGGCCATATGCACACGCAGTTGATGTTTCTTGCCGGTCACCGGATACAGCCCATAAAGCCAGTGCTCGCCCAATCGCCGGGCGACCTCGATGCGGGTCTCGGTATTGGCCGCCCCTCCTGCCACTTCACGCATGCGGAAAAACGGCTCGCCGGCCTCCAGGCGGGTCGCCCGCAATTGAGGAAAGGCTTCGTTCGGCAAGGCCGGCGCCAATGCCTCGTAGCGTTTGTGCATCTGCCGTTCGCGGAACAGCGCCTGATAGCGGCCGCGGCTCTGCGGGTTGGTGGAAAACAGCACCAGGCCCGCGGTATGCCGATCGATGCGGTGCAGCGGCACCAAGTCGGCATTGCCCAGGCGTTTGGCCAACCGCGCTTGCAGGGTTTGCTCGACGTACTCGCCGGCCGGCATCACCGGCAGGAAATGCGGTTTGTCGGCCACCAGCAGGTGTTCGTCGAGATACAGAATGCTCTCGGCAAAGGGGATCGGCGTCTCCGCCGCGACCTCGCGGAAATAGTGCACCTTGAGCCCGACCCGGTAAGGCGCGCGCGCATCCAACGGCCGGCCCTGGGCATCCAGCACCCGTCCGCGGGCCATGCGCTCGCGCCACAACTCGCGGCCGATCGCCGGGAAATGCGCGCACAGGCAATCGAGCACGGTCGGCCAATCGCCCTGGGGCAAATGCAAGGTGCTGGGACGCATATTGGACGGCGAACGGGCTTGCACGGACATCGACGGACTCGATCAGGACGCTTAGAAAAGGGTATGCCAGAAGAGCATGGTGAAACGAGCTTGCTTCAGGCCGGCCATAGCCCGCGAATCCCCGCCACGCCCTGGGCGCCCGCCTGCCATGCCTGCGGGATATCCGCCGGCCCCAGTCCGCCGAGCAGATAGACCGGCAGATTGACGCCTTGAATCAACTCAGCGACCCGCGCCCAGCCCAATGGCAGGGCATCCGGATGACTGAGCGTCGGCCGTATCGGCGACAGGGTGACGAAATCCACGTCCAACTGCGTGGCCACGGCCAACTCTTCAAGCGAATGGCAGGAGGCCGCCAGCCAACGCCCTGCGGCCAACGGACGACCGCCCCGGGCCAATTCGTGCAACTGCTGGGCGGTCAGGTGCCATCCAGCTGCGGGGAAATCCTCCAACCACTCCAACGGCCCCTTGAGCATCAGTTGCGCCCGACCGGCGCACAAGCCCAGGGCATCCGCCGCCAGGGCACGATACTGCTCGGGGGAAAGCTGCGGCGCGCGCAGCTGTATCAAGCGAACGTCCTGCCCCAGGGCCGCCTGGATCCCCTCGAGCAAGGCGAGCGAGTCGAAGTCGTTCGGCGTGATCAGGTAACGCTCGGGCAAACGCGCCGCTGCGACTATCGGCCGATTGGCCGCGGGAAACTGATAATCGCCCAGTTGCTCGGGCGCGACCCACGCCAGCGGCTGGCCTTCGGCGCCATGGGGCTCGCCGCTAAACGCCGGGACGTCCCAGACATCCAACAGCACCTGTTTGTCCGGGTAATCGTGACGTACCTGCAGCAGCGGTCGCGCTACGCTGAGGCGGATGCCCAGTTCCTCATCCAGCTCGCGGGCCAGTGCCTGCTCGACCGACTCGTCCGCCTCCACCTTACCGCCCGGGAATTCCCAGAGGCCGCCCTGGTGCTTATCCTCCGGACGGCGTGCGATCAGAATGCGCCCATCGCCGCCGCGAATCACCGCCGCCGCCACATGGATGCGTTTCACCCCTGCATTTCCTCCAGCGCGGCCTGATACCAGCGCTGGAATGCCGGCCACTGATAAATGGTCTCGACATAGGCCGCGGCGGCTTCGGGCAGGTTTACCCGGTAGCTGCGCAGGCGCGCCGCGACCGGAGCGAAGAAGGCATCGGCGATGCTGGCATGGCCGAACAGAAAGGGCCCGTCCTGACCGAAACCGGCGCGGCAATCGGCCCACAGTGCGCAGATGCGCTGGATATCGTCCTGGGCGTCTGCGGGTACCGCCGTCAGCGCCTGATCGCGCTTGAGGTCCATCGGCAGGTGCGTGCGCAAGGCGACGAAGCCACTGTGCATCTCCGCGCAAACGCTGCGCGCCAATGCCCGGGCATACTGCCCACGCGGCCAGAGATGCGCCTCGGGGAAGCGCTCGGCGAGGTACTCGGCGATCGCCAGGCTGTCCCATACCGCGCCCTCCTCGGTCTTCAGCACCGGCACCTTGCCGGTCGGCGAATGGGCGAGCAGACGGGCACGGCTGTCGGCCTGATAAAGCGGCACGAACAGCTCCTCGTAAGGCGCCTCCGTGAGCTCGATCGCCAACCAGGCACGCAGCGACCAAGACGAGTAATTTTTGTTGCCGATGACCAGGGCCAGTGACATGAGGCGCTCCTTGCTAAGAAGTGATGGAAGATCGATCGACAGTAAAAGGCGCCCGAGCGAATAGCAATTCCGCTTGTGCATGGGGTCATAAGCGCCGGGAATAGCTGCAAGCTTCAAGCTGTCCGCTTTTACTTGCAGCTTATAGCTTGCAGCTTGCGGCTGCCCTCAGGTCCGATACTCGGCGTTGATCTTGACGTACTCGTGAGACAAGTCGGTGGTCCAGATCGTTTCGCTGCATGCACCGCGACCCAGTTCGATACGGATGGTGATTTCCGCCTCGGCCATCACCGCCGCGCCCTGCTCTTCGGTGTAGCTGGCGGCGCGGCAGCCGCCACGGGCGATGCAGACATCGCCGAGGAACACGTCGATCAGGCCGACATCCAACTGCGCCACGCCGGCACGGCCGACGGCCGCGAGAATCCGCCCCCAGTTCGGATCGGAAGCGAACAGTGCGGTCTTGATCAGCGGCGAGTGGGCCACCGCGTAGCCGACGTCCAGGCATTCCTGATGGGTCGCGCCGCCGTTGACCTGCACGGTAACGAACTTGGTCGCGCCTTCGCCGTCGCGCACAATGGCCTGGGCCACCTCCATGCACACCGCGAACACCGCTTCCTTGAGCTTGGCGAACAGATCGCCGCTGGCCTGGGTGATTTCCGGCAGCGCCGCCTGGCCGGTGGCGATCAGCATGCAGCAATCGTTGGTCGAGGTGTCGCCGTCGATGGTGATGCGGTTGAACGACTTGTTCGCCGCATCGCGCAGCAGATCCTGCAGCACCGCCTGCGCGACTTTGGCATCGGTGGCGATATAGCCGAGCATGGTCGCCATGTTCGGCTTGATCATCCCCGCGCCCTTGGATATTCCGGTCACGGTGATGGTCACGCCATCGTGCACGAACTGGCGGCTGGCGCCCTTGGGCAGCGTATCGGTGGTCATGATGCCGGTCGCTGCTTCCGCCCAATGGTTCTCGGACAAATCGTCCAGTGCGGCCTGCAAGGCGCCCTCGATCTTCTCCACGGGCAGCGGCTCGCCGATCACCCCGGTGGAGAACGGCAGCACCGCGCTGTCATCCACCTCAGCCAGCCGCGCTAATGTGGCGCAGGTACGCATGGCGTTCTGCAGACCCGGCTCGCCGGTGCCGGCATTCGCGTTGCCGGTGTTGGTCAGCAGGTAGCGCACGCTGCCGAGCACGCGCTTCTTGGCCAGAATCACCGGCGCGGCGCAGAACGCATTGAGGGTGAACACTCCCGCCACGCTCGCCCCTTCGGCGCAGCGCATCACCACCACATCTTTTCGCCCCGGGCGCTTGATGCCCGCCGACGCGATGCCCAGCTCAAAACCTGGAACCGGGTGCAGAGTTGACAGCGGGCCAAGACCTACAGCCATGAGAAATTGCTCCTTGAGGTGATACGACTGATCGTGAAGGTAAAACGCCGCGAGCGGCCAAAGCCATTCGCGGCGTCATTCAAATGAAGCATAGCCGGGCGCTAAATCAATTCACTTGGCCATGGCAATGTTTGTACTTCTTGCCGGAACCGCAAGGGCAGGGCTCGTTGCGGCCGATCTTCGGCTCTGTGCGCACCGGCGCGACCGCCACGGCGACATCGCCTTCGGCTTCCTCGGCAGCCTGAGGCTGGGCCAGGGCCGAAGCTTCGGCATGCTGGAACTGCATACGTGCGGCCATGGCTTCGGCTTCGCGGCGCAGACGAGCCTCTTCCTCGGCCGGGTCTTCGCGGCGCACCTGCACATGCGAAAGCACACGGATAGTGTCGCGCTTGATCGAATCCAGCAGTTCCTGGAACAGGGTGAACGACTCGCGCTTGTACTCCTGCTTGGGGTTCTTCTGCGCGTAACCGCGCAGGTGAATGCCGTGGCGCAGGTGGTCCATGGTCGACAGGTGGTCTTTCCACAGGTCGTCGAGCACGCGCAGCAGAATCTGCTTCTCGAAGGTGCGCAACGCCTCGGCGCTGGCCATATCCTCCTTCTCGTTGTAAGCGGCGACCAGCTCTTGCAGGATGCGCTCGCGCAGGGTCTCTTCGTACAACTTGTGGTCGTCGTCGAGCCATTGCTGAATCGGCAACTTGATATTGAAACCGCTGGCCAGGGCCTCTTCCAGGCCGGCGATATCCCACTGCTCGGGCAAGGACTGTGGCGCGATGTACTCGTTGATGGTGCCGTCGAGCACTTCGCGGCGGAAATCGGCGATGGTCTCGCCGATATCGTCGGCGGCCAGCAAGGTGTTGCGCATGTGATAGATCACTTTGCGCTGCTCGTTGGCCACGTCGTCGAATTCCAGCAACTGCTTACGCATATCGAAGTTGCGGCCTTCGACCTTGCGCTGGGCTTTTTCGATGGCGTTGGTGACCATGCGGTGCTCGATCGCCTCGCCGGATTCCATGCCCAGGGCCTTCATGAAATTCTTCACCCGGTCCGAGGCGAAGATGCGCATCAGGCTGTCTTCCAGCGACAGATAGAAACGGCTCGAACCCGGGTCGCCCTGACGGCCGGAACGACCGCGCAACTGGTTGTCGATACGCCGCGACTCGTGACGCTCGGAAGCGATCACATGCAGACCGCCGGCCTCGATGACCTGCTGATGACGGCGCTGCCATTCGGTTTTGATCTGGGCGATCTGCTCGTCGCTGGGGTTTTCCAACGCGGCGACTTCGACTTCCCAGTTACCGCCGAGCAGAATGTCGGTACCGCGACCGGCCATGTTGGTGGCGATGGTCAGCGCGCCCGGACGGCCCGCCTGGGCGATGATCTCCGCTTCCTTCTCATGGAATTTGGCGTTGAGCACCTTGTGCTCGATGCCTTCCTTGTTCAGTAGCTGCGACACGTATTCGGAGCTTTCGATGGTCGCG
>CBIHQF010000013.1:0-17940 GCA_966211665.1 uncultured Pseudomonas sp.
GGGCTTGAGCTTCGAACACCTGTACAGCGAATCCATGACCCTGGTGGTGCGCGCCGCCCATCCGTTGCTGGCGGGGCCGCTGCTGCGCGGTCAACTGGAGGACTACCCGCTGGTGCTGCCGCTGGCCGGCACCACCATCCGTCAGTACGCCGACAGCCTGTTCGTGCAATGCGGCATCGCCCAATCGCGCCAACGCCTGGAAACCCTGTCGGTGGCCCTCAGTCGGCGTTACGTGCTGTGCAGCGAGGCGATCTGGGTCGCGCCTCTGGATGCGGTGCGCCTGGATCTGCGCAAGGGCGAACTGGTCGAACTGGAGCTGGGCATTCAGGAACCGGGCGGTTCGGTGGGCATCTGCAGCAATGCCACGCTGCCGTTATCGCCGGCCGCACAGAGTTGCCTGGAGATAGTGCGGGGGGTAGGGCGGGACTATCGAGAGGGGGCTTATCCATAACCATATGGTTATTGATATGCGGCGCATTTTCAGTTTTCGCCCAGTGCCGGCTGACCGAGACTGTGCGCCACGGCCTGCCATTCAGGCCCTCCATCACTCCAACCAAAGGAGCCCGATATGCTCGATGCGGACAACCGCCGCTTTGTCATTCGTGACCGCAACTGGCACCCGAAAGCCTTCACCCCGGACTACAAGACCTCGATCGCCCGTTCGCCGCGTCAGGCGCTGGTGAGCATTCCGCAATCGATTTCCGAGACCAGCGGGCCGGATTTCTCGCACCTGACGTTGGGCCGGCACGACAACGACCTGCTGCTCAACTTCAATAACGGCGGCCTGCCGGTCGGCGAGCGCATCCTCGTCGTCGGCCGGGTCATGGATCAATACGGCAAGCCGATCCCGCATACCCTGGTGGAAATGTGGCAGGCCAACGCCGGTGGCCGTTATCGGCACAAGAACGACCGCTACCTGGCGCCGCTCGACCCCAACTTTGGCGGAGTCGGCCGCACCCTGACCGACAGCGAAGGCCGCTATAGCTTCCGCACCGTCAAGCCCGGCCCCTACCCATGGCGCAACGGCCCCAACGACTGGCGTCCGGCGCATATCCATTTCTCCATCAGCGGCCCGTCGATCGCCACCCGGCTGATCACCCAACTGTATTTCGAGGGCGACCCGCTGATCCCGCTGTGCCCGATCGTCAAGTCGATCGCCGACCCGGACGCGGTGCAGACGCTGATCGCCAGGCTCGACATGGGCATGGCCAACCCCATGGATTGTTTGGCCTACCGCTTCGACATCGTGCTGCGTGGCCAGCGTCAGACCCATTTCGAAAACTCCTGAGGAGGATTCCCATGCCCGTTCAACTGCTACCGGAAACCCCTTCGCAAACCGCCGGCCCCTATGTGCATATCGGCCTGGCCCTGGCCGCCGCCGGCAATCCGTCCCGCGAGCTGGAAATCTGGAATCGGATGGCCAAGCCCGAAGCGCCCGGCGAACACATCGTGCTGATCGGCCAGGTCTACGACGGCAATGGCCATCTGGTGCGCGACTCCTTTCTGGAGTTGTGGCAGGCCGACCATCAGGGCCATTACGACCCGGTCTTCGACCCGGAAAAAGCCTTCAACGGTTTCGCCCGTACTGCCACCACCTTCGATGCCGGCAGCGAGTGGACGGTGCAGACGATCAAGCCCGGCGTAGTACGCAACGCCGCCGGGGTGCCGATGGCGCCGCATATCAACGTCAGCCTGTTCGCCCGCGGCATCAATATCCACCTGCAGACCCGCCTGTACTTCGACGACGAAGCCGAGGCCAACGCCGTGGATCCGGTACTCAACCTGATCGAGCAACCGCAACGTCGCGAAACCCTGATCGCCCGGCGCTGCGAGGTCGATGGCAAGCCGGCCTACCGTTTCGATATTCGTATTCAGGGGGATGGCGAGACGGTATTTTTCGACTTCTGAGTCGTCTTCGGCTAAGCGCGTGGGCTGCGCAGTTTGCGATTACCGCACCCTGGTTCGATAATCGCCAAACGTTGCTCGCCCACCCGGAGGCCCCATGAGCGAAACCCGTAAGCCGCTGTCCAGCCTTGCGCCACCGCCCTATATCTCGCCGGCCAAACGCATCGAGGAATTCGCCGGCGATCCCAACTTCATGACCTCCCTGGCCCGTGGCCTGGCGGTGATCAATGCCTTCCAGGAGCGCAAACGCCACCTGACCATCGCGCAGATCAGCCACCGCACCGAGATCCCCCGCGCCGCGGTGCGCCGCTGTCTGTATACCTTGATGAAACTGGGCTACGCGACCACCGACGGGCGCACTTACTCGTTGCTGCCCAAGGTGCTGACCCTGGGCCATGCCTACCTGTCGTCGACGCCCCTGGCGGTTTCCGCACAGCCCTATCTGGACCACATCAGCGAGCAACTGCACGAGGCCTGTAACCTCGCCACCCTGGAAGGCGAGCAGGTCCTATACCTCGCCCGTTCGGCTATCCCGCAACGGCTGATTTCGGTGGACCTCAGCGTCGGCAGCCGGCTGCCGGCCTACTGCACCTCCATGGGCCGCATCCTGCTGGCCGCCCTGGACGACGACAGCCTGCACGACTACCTCGAACACGCCGAACTGCAGGCCAAGACCAGCCGCACCCTGTACACCCCGGACGCCTTGTGGGCGTGCTTGCAACAGGTGCGCGAGCAGGGCTGGTGCATCGTCGATCAGGAATTGGAGCAGGGCCTGCGCTCGATCGCGGTGCCGGTGCGCGACTCCAGCGGCCATGTGCTGGCGGCGATGAATGTCAGCACCCACGCCGGGCGGGTGCCGGTCGGCGAGCTGGAGAAGCGCTTTCTGCCGATCATGCTCAATGCCAGCCGCGAGTTGAGCGATCAGTTGTTTCGTCCGTTGTAAGACCCACTAACTCGGAAAATCAGTAGCGTTCGATTATCGAACGCTACGTCGATTATCGGATTGTTTGCCGTTAGTTCCGGGCCTACTGTTGCCTCACTCGCTACCCTGACCCGGTGGCACCGTTCAACCAGTGAGAGCACCCGCAATGGCCGAACTCATTTCCCTTACCGAAGCCGTACAGCGCTTCGTCAACGACGGCGACACCATCGCCCTCGAAGGCTTCACCCACCTGATCCCGACCGCGGCGTCCCACGAGATCATTCGCCAGCGCAAGCGCGAGTTGACCCTCGTGCGCATGACCCCGGATCTCGTCTACGACCTGCTGATCGGCGCCGGTTGTGCGAAGAAGCTGGTGTTCTCCTGGGGCGGCAACCCCGGCGTCGGCTCCCTGCATCGCCTGCGCGACGCGGTGGAGAAGGGCTGGCCGCACGCGCTGGAAATCGAGGAACACAGCCACGCGGCCATGGCCAACGCCTATGTCGCCGGCGCGTCGAATCTGCCGTTCGCCGTGCTGCGCGGCTATCAGGGCTCGGACCTGGTCAAGGTCAACCCGCGGATCAAGTTCATCGACTGTCCATTCACCGGCGAGAAGCTGGCGGCAGTGCCGAGCGTGCGTCCGGACGTCACCGTGATCCACGCGCAGAAGGCCGACCGCAAGGGCAATGTGCTGCTCTGGGGCATCCTCGGCGTGCAGAAGGAGGCGGCTTTGGCGGCCAAGCGCTGCATCGTCACCGTGGAAGAAATCGTCGACGAACTGGACGCGCCGATGAACGCCTGCGTATTGCCGAGCTGGGCCCTGAGCGCGGTTTGCCACGTGCCCGGCGGCGCCCATCCGTCCTACGCCCTGGGTTACTCCGAGCGCGACAACCGTTTCTATCAGGCCTGGGACCCGATCGCCCGCGACCGCGAAAGCTTCGGCGCCTGGATCGACGAATACATCCATGGCACAGCCGATTTCGCCGCTTTCCAGGCAAAACTCGCCATGGCCAAGCAGCAAGAGGGCAAATAATGAGCGCTTACAGCACCAACGAAATGATGACCGTGGCCGCCGCCCGCCGCCTGCAGAACGGCGCGGTGTGCTTCGTCGGCATCGGCCTGCCGTCCAAGGCCGCCAACCTGGCGCGCCTGACCTCCTCGCCGGATGTGGTCCTGATCTACGAATCCGGCCCGATCGGCGCCAAGCCAAGCGTGCTGCCGTTGTCGATCGGCGACGGCGAGCTGGCCGAGACCGCCGACACCGTGGTGCCGACCGGCGAGATATTCCGCTATTGGTTGCAGGGCGGGCGCATCGACGTCGGTTTCCTCGGCGCGGCCCAGGTCGACAAGTACGGCAATATCAACACCACGGTGATCGGCGATTACCACCGGCCGAAAGTGCGCCTGCCCGGCGCCGGCGGCGCACCGGAGATCGCCGGTAGCGCCAAGCAGGTGCTGATCATCCTCAAGCAGTCGCACCGCACCTTCGTCGACAAGCTGGCCTTTATCACCTCGGTCGGCCATGGCGAGGGCGGCGACCACCGCAAACGCTTGGGCCTGCCGGGTGCCGGGCCGGTCGGCATCATCACCGACCTGTGCATCATGGAACCGGAAGCCGGCACTAACGAGTTCGTCGTCACCGCGCTGCACCCGGGGGTGACCCGCGAGCAGGTGATCGAGGCCACAGGCTGGCAGATCCGTTTTGCCGCCGATCTGGGCGAAACCGCCGCGCCGACCGAGACCGAGCTAAGCGCATTGCGTGCCCTGGAAGCCCGCACCGCCGTGGCCCACGGCCAGGCCGGGGGTGAGGAATGAGCCGCGAAGTCTTTATCTGCGACGCCGTGCGCACGCCCATCGGCCGCTTTGGCGGTGGCCTGGCAGCGGTGCGTGCCGACGACCTGGCCGCGGTGCCGCTCAAGGCGCTGATCGAGCGTAATCCGTTCCTGGACTTGGCGGCGATCGACGAAGTCTTTATGGGCTGCGCCAACCAGGCCGGCGAAGACAACCGCAACGTCGCGCGCATGGCCCTGCTGTTGGCCGGCCTGCCGGACAGCGTGCCGGGGGTGACCTTGAATCGCCTCTGCGCTTCGGGCATGGACGCGGTCGGCACGGCCTTTCGCGCCATCGCCAGTGGCGAGATGGAGCTGGCCATCGCCGGCGGCGTCGAGTCGATGTCGCGCGCCCCTTATGTGATGGGCAAGGCCGATAGCGCCTACGGGCGCGGCCAGAAGATCGAGGACACCACCATCGGCTGGCGCTTTATCAACCCGCTGATGAAGGCCGCATACGGCGTGGATGCCATGCCGCAGACCGCCGAGAATGTCGCCGATGATTATAAGATCGGCCGCGCCGATCAGGACGCCTTCGCCCTGCGTAGCCAGCAACGCGCCGCCGCCGCCCAGGCCGCCGGCTTTTTCGCCGAGGAGATCGTCCCGGTGACGATCAAGGGCAAGAAGGGCGATACCGTCATCGATCAGGACGAACACCTGCGCCCGGATACAACCCTGGAAGCGCTGAGCAAATTGAAGCCGGTCAACGGCGAAGGCAAGACCGTCACCGCCGGCAACGCCTCGGGTGTCAACGATGGCGCCGCGGCGTTGATCCTGGCTTCGGCCGAAGCGGTGAAAAAACACGGGCTGACAGCGCGTGCCCGGGTGCTGGGTATGGCCAGCGCCGGCGTGGCGCCGCGGATCATGGGCTACGGCCCGGTGCCAGCGGTGCGCAAGCTGTGCGAGCGCCTGGGCCTGGCGGTCAGCGAGTTCGATGTGATCGAACTTAACGAAGCCTTCGCCAGCCAGGGTTTGGCGGTGCTGCGCGATCTCGGCCTGGCCGACGACGCGGCACAGGTCAACCCGAATGGCGGCGCCATCGCCCTCGGCCACCCCCTGGGCATGAGCGGCGCGCGCCTGGTGCTGACCGCTTTGCATCAGTTGGAGAAGTC
This sequence comes from uncultured Pseudomonas sp., assembly GCA_966211665.1. Classification (GTDB taxonomy): domain Bacteria; phylum Pseudomonadota; class Gammaproteobacteria; order Pseudomonadales; family Pseudomonadaceae; genus Aquipseudomonas. The sequence goes on from CBIHQF010000013.1 coordinate 5,766, forward strand.
CGGCGGCAAGCGCGGCCTGGCGACCATGTGCGTCGGCGTCGGCCAGGGGTTGGCGCTGGCGATAGAAAGAGTCTGAACCGAGTCGCGTCGACCCGGGCCGCTCGGAAAGGCAAATCCGTGGCCTGGGTCGACCTTCACCGATTGTACGAACTGACCTGTGGGAGGGGCTTTAGCCGCGACAGACCGCGATAGCTTTCGCGGCTAAAGCGGATCGCCGCCCGGCCCCTTCCACAAAGCCGGTGCTGGATTCGCCACCCCAGTGCTGCGAATCTAGGCTTACCGTCAAACAGCAAAAACGAGACCGTCTTGAGCAATCAACTGTTCGACCGCTACTTCAGCAGCGCTGCCATGAGCGCGGTATTTTCCGACGCCGGCCGGGTGCAGGGCATGCTGGATTTCGAGGCGGCCCTGGCCCGTGCCCAGGCCCGTGTCGGCTTGATCCCCCAGGCCGCGCTGGCGCCGATCGAGGCCGCCTGCCGCGCCGAATTCTACGACTTCGCCGAGCTGGCCGAGGCCATCGCCACGGCCGGCAACTCGGCGATTCCGCTGGTCAAGCTGCTCGGCAAACGCATCGCCAGCACGGATAAAGACGCCGAACGCTATGTCCATCTCGGCGCCACCAGCCAGGATGCGATGGACAGCGGCCTGGTATTGCAGCTGCGCCAGGCCGTCGAGCTGCTGGAGGCCGACCTGGCGCAATTGGCCGAGGCCCTGGCGGTTCAGGCCGAGCGCCACGCCGATAGCCTGCTGCCGGGGCGCACCTGGTTGCAGCACGCCACGCCGGTGACCCTGGGCATGAAACTGGCTGGCGTGCTCGGTGCGGTCACTCGCCATCGCCAACGTCTGGCCGAGCTCAAGCCGCGCCTGCTGGTGCTGCAATTCGGCGGCGCCGCCGGCACCCTGGCGGCGCTCGGCGAGCAGGCCTGGCCGGTGTGCGGCGCGTTGGCCGAGGAGCTGGGTTTGGGCTTGCCGGATCAGCCGTGGCACAGCCAGCGCGACCGCCTGGTGGAATTCGCCGCGCTGCTCGGCCTGATCGCCGGCAGCCTGGGCAAGCTGGGGCGCGATCTGAGCCTGCTGATGCAAACCGATGTGGCCGAGGTGTTCGAACCCTCGGCGCCGGGCAAGGGCGGTTCCTCGACCATGCCGCACAAACGCAATCCGGTCGGCGCGGCGGTGCTGATCGCCGCCGCCACTCGCGCCCCCGGGCTGGTCGCGACCTTGCTCGCCGCCATGCCCCAGGAACACGAACGCAGCCTGGGGCTGTGGCATGCCGAGTGGGAAACCCTGCCGGAATTGTGCTGCCTGGTGTCCGGCGCCCTGCAACAGGCGCTGCTCGCGGTGCCCGGTCTGGAGGTGAATGCCGCGCGTATGTGCAGCAACCTGGAGTTGACCCAGGGCCTGGTGTTGGCCGAGGCGGTGAGTATCGCCCTGGCCCAGCGCATCGGTCGCGACGCCGCCCACCATCTGCTGGAGCAGTGCTGCCGCCAGGCGGTGAAGGAGGGTGTCCACCTGCGCACTGTGCTGGGGGGCAATGCCGAGGTCGTCGCCGAGCTTTCCGCCGCCGAGCTGGATTGCCTGCTCGACCCCAATCACTATCTCGGTCAGGCGCGCCGCTGGGTCGACCGCGCCCTGGCCGAACACCGCGCCTTGTCCATCTGAAGGAGTTTTTCCGTGCCCTTTGTCCACCTCGCCGACGGCGACCTGCATTACCAACTCGAAGGCCCTGCCGGCGCGCCTGTGCTGGTGCTGTCCAACTCCCTGGGTACCGACCTGCATATGTGGGACGCGCAGATGCCGGCGCTCACCCGGCACTTCCAGGTGCTGCGTTATGACACCCGTGGCCACGGCCAATCGCTGGCGACCGACGGCCCCTACAGCATCGAGCAGCTCGGCCGCGACGTATTGGCGCTGCTCGATGCCCTGGACATTTCCAAGGCCAGCTTCTGCGGCCTGTCCATGGGCGGGCTGATTGCTCAGTGGCTGGCGATCAACGCCACGGCGCGCATCGAGCGCTTGGTGCTGTGCAATACCGCCGCGAAGATCGGCACTCCCGAAGTGTGGAACCCGCGTATCGACGGCGTGCTGGCGGGCGGCGCCCAGGCCATGGGCGAGCTACGCGACGCCTCCATCGTTCGCTGGTTCACCGCGGCGTTCGCCGAGGCGCAGCCGCAGCAGGTCGAACGTGTCGTCGGCATGTTGGCGAAGACTTCGCCAGCGGGTTACGCCGCCAATTGCGCGGCGATACGCGACACCGATTTCCGTGAGCAGCTCGGGACGATCAAGGCGCCGACCCTGATCGTCTGCGGCAACGTCGATCCGGTCACCACTACGGCCGATGGCCGTTTTATCGCCGAGCGCATCGCCAATGCCGAGCTGGTCGAGTTGCCGGCCGCGCACCTGTCAAATGTCGAGGCCGAGGTGGCTTTCACCCGGGCCGTGCTGGATTTTCTGCAAGCCTGATCATCGTTCCGGTGCGCACAGCGCACCCTACGCGTACGCCGCGCAACCCGTAGGGTGCGCCACGCGCACCACCGCTTATTACCCGGAGCCCGCAATGGACGAGAAACAACGCTACGAAGCCGGTATGCAGGTACGCCGCGCGGTATTGGGCGACGCCCATGTCGAGCGCAGCCTGCAACACATCACGCCGTTCAACGAAGAATTCCAGGACATGATCACCCGTCATGCCTGGGGCGATATCTGGACCCGCCCCGGCCTGCCGCGGCACACCCGCAGCCTGATCACCATCGCCATGCTGATCGGTATGAACCGCGAGGGCGAACTCAGGTTGCACCTGCGCGCGGCGAAGAACAACGGCGTGACCCGCGACGAGATCAAGGAGGTGCTGATGCACAGCGCGATCTACTGCGGCATCCCGGCGGCCAACGCCAGCTTCCACCTCGCCGAAGAAGTGTGGGACGAGCTGGGCGTGGAGTCGTTGCAGGACTAAGCGCCACGGGCGAATAGCTTCCCCTCGAACCGCCGGCAGCCTTTGCGCTGTTTCGGCGGTTTTTCTTTTTGGCGCGAGCGGGGGGGGACGATTACTCCCGCCGCCATCAGGGTGCCAGCGGTGGACAAAGCTTCGCTATGTCCACCCTACAAATCCGTGCTTCGTTGCCGTGGGTACGTCTTGGCGCAATCCGAGGCCGCGTTGGATCGCCAGCAAGCTGGCTCCTACAGGAGCTAGGGGTAAGGCCTCTTTTCGGCCAATCTGCGGTCCGGCAATAAGGTTATGTTTATTAATGTGATTCTCTGGAGGTTTACGCGCGTTTGCGCTTATTCCCTACGTATTCCAGCGTTAAATGGTGTGTGCGGCGATTTCAGCTATGTTTTGCAGGGCTAAATTCACAAATATAGTTAATTGACATAACTATATTTGCGAGGTAATTTTGTCTCCAGGCGCTAACAGCCATGACAAGAGGTGAGAGATGAGCAGCTACGAAAATCGCTGGAAAACCGTCAAGGTCGAGATCGAAGAGGGCATTGGTTGGGTCATCCTCAATCGCCCGGAAAAACGCAACGCCATGAGCCCGACCCTGAACCGCGAAATGGTCGATGTGCTGGAAACCCTGGAGCAGGACCCTGACGTCGGCGTGCTGGTTCTGACCGGTGCCGGCGAAGCCTGGACCGCGGGCATGGACCTGAAAGAATACTTCCGTGAAATCGACGCCGGCCCGGAAATCCTCCAGGAGAAGATCCGCCGCGAGGCCTCGCAATGGCAGTGGAAGTTGCTGCGCATGTACACCAAGCCAACCATCGCCATGGTCAACGGCTGGTGCTTCGGTGGCGGTTTCAGCCCGCTGGTGGCCTGTGACCTGGCTATCTGCGCCGACGAGGCGACCTTCGGTCTGTCGGAAATCAACTGGGGCATCCCGCCGGGCAACCTGGTGAGCAAGGCCATGGCCGATACCGTCGGCCATCGCCAGTCGCTGTATTACATCATGACCGGCAAGACCTTCGACGGGCAGAAAGCCGCGCAGATGGGCCTGGTCAACGAGAGCGTACCCTTGGCCCAGCTGCGCGAAACCACCATCGAGCTGGCGCGCAACCTGCTGGAGAAAAACCCGGTGGTGCTGCGTGCGGCCAAGCACGGCTTCAAGCGTTGCCGTGAACTGACCTGGGAGCAGAACGAGGATTACCTCTACGCCAAGCTCGACCAGTCGCGTCTGCTCGACAAGGAAGGCGGCCGCGAGCAGGGCATGAAGCAGTTTCTCGATGAGAAAAGCATCAAGCCCGGCCTGCAGGCCTACAAGCGCTGAAGCGGTAGGGCGGGCGATGAATGAGCGCTGTCGCGCAGCAGACTGTAGGAGCCAGCTTGCTGGCGATCCGGGCGTGAAGAGTATCGCCAGCAAGGACTAGGCGTCCCCCTGGCTCCTACATAGCCGCGCTGTTTAACCCAGTTTCACGCTTAATTCGGGTCGGATCAATAGTCGTCCAGCTTGACCGAGTCGAGCACGTTTCCAAATAAGCACAATAAGAGGAATTCCCCATGTTCGAGGTGCCTTTGCTGATTGGCGGTGAGTCGCGACCGGCCGCCGATGGTCGCGTGTTCGAGCGCCGCAATCCGGTGACCGGCGAAGTCGTGTCGCGGGTCGCCGCCGCTACCCTGGAAGATGCCGATGCCGCGGTAGCGGCGGCGCAGGCGGCGTTTCCCGCCTGGGCCGCATTGGCGCCCAACGAGCGCCGTGCGCGTCTGCTCAGGGCCGCCGAGCTGCTCGAAGACCGTGCGCCGGAGTTCCTCGCGGTGGCCGGCGAAACCGGGGCGATGGCCAACTGGTACGGCTTCAACGTGCACCTGGCCGCCAATATGCTGCGCGAGGCGGCGGCGATGACCACGCAGATCTATGGCGAGGTGGTCCCATCCGATATGCCCGGTAGCTTCGCCATGGCCCTGCGCCAGCCCTGCGGTGTGGTGCTGGGTATCGCGCCCTGGAACGCGCCGGTGATTCTCGGCACCCGTGCCGTCGCCATGCCGCTGGCCTGCGGCAATACCCTGGTGCTCAAGGCGTCCGAACTGAGCCCGGCGGTGCACCGCCTGATCGGGCAGGTGTTGCAGGATGCCGGCCTCGGCGATGGCGTGGTCAACGTGATCAGCAACGCACCGGAAGACGCGCCGGCAATAGTCGCGCGGCTGATCGCCAATCCGGCGGTACGGCGGGTCAATTTCACCGGCTCCACCCATGTCGGGCGGATCATCGGCGAACTCTCCGCGCGGCACCTGAAACCGGCCTTGCTGGAATTGGGCGGCAAGGCGCCGTTGCTGGTGCTGGACGATGCCGATCTGGATGCGGCGGTGGAGGCCGCGGCCTTCGGCGCCTACTTCAACCAGGGGCAGATCTGCATGTCCACCGAGCGGCTGGTGGTCGATGCCAAGGTGGCCGATGCCTTCGTCGAGAAATTGGCGAACAAAGTTGCCAGCCTGCGTGCCGGCGATCCGCAGGATGGCGCCTCGGTGCTCGGTTCGTTGATCGATGTGTCGGCCGGCCAGCGGATCAAGGCGCTGGTCGACGATGCCCTGGCCAAGGGCGCGCGCCTGGTAATCGGCGGCCAGCTGGACGGCAGCATCATGCAGGCGACCCTGCTCGATGGCGTCACCACGGACATGCGCCTATACCATGAGGAATCCTTCGGCCCGGTGGCGGTGGTGCTGCGCGGCACGGGTGACGAAGAGTTGCTGCGCCTGGCCAATGATTCGGAGTTCGGCCTGTCGGCGGCGATCTTCAGTCGCGACGTGTCGCGCGCCCTGGTGTTGGCGCAACGGGTCGAATCCGGTATCTGCCATATCAACGGTCCGACCGTGCACGACGAGGCGCAGATGCCCTTCGGCGGGGTCAAGGCCAGCGGCTACGGCAGTTTCGGCAGCAAGGCGTCGATCGATTTCTTCACCCAGTTGCGCTGGGTGACCATTCAGAACGGGCCGCGCCACTACCCGATATGAACCTGCACAGGATTTGCTGCGCCGAGCGGCGGCAGCAGATCCTTAACAGGCAAGCAGCATGACAAGAACAATCGACTCGGGCCCGGCCGGACATCTTTGGATGGCCGCGCCGGCAGTCCGGGAATGCTTTGCTGAGGAGTTTCACAGGTGAACAACCCATCTAGCGGTCGAGTCGAACCCGCCTACCGGCCGGTATCGATCGGCCAGTCGGCGGTGCAACTGCGCCAGGACGGGCAGGCGCTGTATATGCAGGCGCTGGAGCCGCTGCAGGTTTATCCGCAGCGCCTGCTGGAGCGTCTGTTGCGCTGGGCCGAGGAGCGTCCCGAGCAGACCTTTATCGCCCGTCGCGGCGCCGCTGGCGAATGGCAGCGCATCAGCTATGCCGAGATGCTCGGGCGGGTGCGCAGCATCGCCCAGTGCCTGCTGGATTTCGACCTGTCGGTCGAGCGGCCGCTATTGATTCTGTCCGGCAACGATCTGGAGCATCTGCAATTGGCCTGCGCGGCGATGTATATCGGCGTGCCTTATTGCCCGGTGTCGCCGGCCTATTCGCTGGTGGCCCAGGACTACGGCAAGCTGCAGCACATCTGCACGCTGTTGCAGCCCGGGTTGGTGTTCGCCGCCGATGGCCAGGCCTTCGCCCGGGCGATCGAGGCGGTGGTGCCGATCGACACGCCTTTGCTGCTGACCGAGGGCGAAGTGGCGGGGCGCAAGTGCCGCTCGTTCGCCAGCCTGCTCGGCGTCGAGGCCTGCGGTCAAGCGGATGCGGCCTTTGCCGCGACCGGTCCCGACAGCATTGCCAAGTTCCTCTTCACCAGCGGTTCGACCAAGCTGCCCAAGGCGGTGATCACCACCCAACGCATGCTCTGCGCCAACCAGCAGATGCTCCTGCAGACCTTTCCGGTGTTCGGCGAGGCGCCGCCGGTGCTGGTCGACTGGCTGCCGTGGAACCACACCTTCGGCGGCAGCCATAACGTCGGCATCGTGCTGTACAACGGCGGCACCCTGTATATCGACGACGGCAAGCCGACCCCGCAGCATTTCGCCGAGACCCTGCGCAACCTGCGCGAGATTTCGCCGACCGCCTACCTCACCGTGCCCAAGGGCTGGGAGGAGCTGGTCGCCGCCCTGGAGGCGGATGCCGAGCTGCGCGAGATGTTCTTCGCGCAGATGAAGCTGTTCTTCTTCGCCGGCGCCGGGTTGTCGCAGGCGGTCTGGGACCGCCTCGATGCGGTGGCCGAAGCACATTGCGGCGAGCGCATCCGCATGATGGCGGGCATCGGCATGACCGAGACCGCGCCGTCCTGCACCTTCACCACCGGGCCGCTGGCCATGGCCGGTTATGTCGGCCTGCCGGCGCCGGGTTGCGAGGTCAAGCTGGTGCCGGTGGACGGCAAGCTGGAAGGGCGCTTCAGCGGCCCGCACGTGATGCCGGGCTACTGGCGCTCGCCCGAACAGAGCGCCGCGGTGTTCGACGAGGAGGGCTTCTACTGCTCGGGCGATGCGCTGAAACTGGCCGATCCCGAGCACCCGGAATGGGGCCTGATGTTCGACGGCCGCATCGCCGAGGACTTCAAGCTCAACACCGGAGTGTTCGTCAGCGTCGGCCCGCTGCGCACACGGGTGATCATGGCTGGCGCGCCCTATATCCAGGATGTGGTGGTGACCGCGCCGAACCGCGAGTGCATCGGCCTGCTGGTATTCCCGCAGTTGCCGGCCTGTCGTGAGCTGGCCGGCTTGTCGGGCGAGGCCACGGCCGAACAGGTTCTGACCGCGCCGCGGGTAAGGGCCTGGCTCGGCGAGCTGCTCGAACACCTCAACCAGCAGGCGACCGGCAGTGCTTCGCGCCTGGCCTGGGCCTGCCTGATGAGCGAGCCGCCGTCGCTGGACAAGGGCGAGGTCACCGATAAGGGCTCGCTCAACCAGCGGGTGATTCTGAGTTGCCGCGCCGAGCGGATCGATGCCCTTTATCGCGGCGACGATCCGGCGCGCATAACAGCGGAGCGCTGAGCATGGGCGAGGGCCTCTATTCGGCGTTCGACGATGTGGCGATCCTCGAGGCCGTGCGCACACCCTGGTGCGATTACGGTGGTGCCCTGGGCCTGGTCTCGCCGACCGACCTGGGCATCAAGGTCGGCCGCGAAGTGCTGCGTCGCGCCTCCATCGACGCGGCGGCGGTGGATAGCGTACTGGCCGGCTGCGTGGCCCAGGCGAGTTTCGATGCGTATATGCTGCCGCGCCATATCGGCCTGTACAGTGGCGTGCCGCAGGCGGTGCCGGCCTTGGGTGCGCAGCGCATCTGCGGCACCGGTTTCGAGTTGCTGCGCCAGGCCGGCGAGCAGATCGCCGCGGGGCGTGCGAGGTTGGCCTTGTGCGTCGCAGCCGAGTCGATGTCGCGCAACCCGATCGCCGCCTATACCCATCGCGGCGGCGTTCGTCTTGGCGCTGGGGTGGAGTTCAAGGACTTCCTGTGGGAGGCGCTGTTCGATCCGGCTGCGGGCATCGACATGATCGGCACCGCGGAGAATCTGGCGCGGCGCTACGGCGTCAGTCGCGAGGAGGCCGACGCCTATGCCTTGCGCAGTTTCGAGGCGGCATTGGCGGCTCAATGCGAGGGCGTATTTGCTGACGAGATTGTCTCCGTGCACAGCGAATCCTTCGAGCTGGACGGTTATCAGTCGCGCGGTATTGCCTTGCCGCGCGGGGTCGAATCGTTCGAGCGGGACAGCCATCCGCGCTCGACCAGCCTGGCGGCTTTGTCGCGCTTGCGTGCCATCCATGCCGGCGGCGTGCAGACCGCCGGCAACAGTTGCGCGGTGGTCGATGGCGCGGCGGCGGCCCTCGTCGGGTCCGCCAGGTCGGCGGCGGGGCGCACGCCATTGGCGCGGTTGCTGGCGACTGCGGTGGTCGGCGTGGCGCCTGAGCTGATGGGCATCGGCCCGGCCCCGGCGATCCGCCTGCTGCTGGCGCGCAGCGGCTTGCGCTTGGACGACATCGCCCGCTTCGAAATCAACGAAGCCCAGGCCGCCCAAGTGCTGGCGGTGCAGCGCGAATTACAACTCGACCCGCAGCGCCTCAACCGCCAGGGCGGCTCCATCGCCCTCGGCCACCCGCTGGCCGCCACCGGCTTGCGCCTGACCCTTAGCCTGGCCCGGCAACTGCGCGCCGCCAACCGCCGCTACGGCATCGCCGCCGCCTGCATCGGTGGCGGTCAGGGCATGGCGGTGTTGATCGAAAATCCGGCATTCGAAAGGCCGCGCCGTAGCCTGGGTTGAGCGCAGCGATACCCAGGAAGCGATTTTGTGGCCGCAGCCACTGTCCCGGATTGCATCCGGGCTACAAGAGCGAGGTAGGGTGGATGACGCCTTTTCATCCACCGTTACGGCTATTGCCGTGCCGGTGCTGCGATTGGTGGATGGATAAAGCGTCATCCACCCTACGGCCAGGCGCTTAGCCCGTGGCGTTGCTGTCCTGGCGATAGATCTTGTGCAGCAGCTGCAGCAACTGCTGGCGTTCCTCTTCGCTAAGTGCGGCGGTGGCTTCGCGGTCGCTGGCGGCTGCGATTTCCTTGAGCTGTTTGAGCAGGGCTTCACCCGCCTTGCTGAGGAAGATGCCGTAGGAACGTTTGTCCGGTTTGCAGCGCACGCGCACGGCGAGGCCGAGTTTTTCCAGTTTGTTCAGCAGGGTCACCACCTGCGGCGGTTCGATGGCGAGGATGCTCGCCAGGTCGGTCTGCATCAAACCGGGGCTGGCTTCGATGATCAGCAGGGCGGAGAACTGTGCGGGGCGCAGGTCGAAGGGGTTGAGTTGTTCGACCAGGTTCTGCGCGACCTTCAACTGGGCGCGGCGCAGGGCGTAACCGATCAACTGGCTGAGCAATGTGTCGCTCGGCTCCGTGGCCGGACTGTTCACTTCTGGGGTTGGGGCATTCTTCTTGGCCATTGGCTTGAACCGGATGCTCGCTAGAGGTTGCCGAAATGGGCTACTGGTTAATAAACCTAACCAGTTTCGCACCAATAGCCAGGATTTGGCCAGTTTCTTGAGCCTTTGACGATACTTCCATGGGGGGCTGTGCGCTAGCCCGGAGTTGCCGGTAACCATCCGAACAAGTCCTGCTCATGCCTAGTAGGCTCGCTAGTCAGAAATATTAAAATAAGGAAACTTAATGGTTTCCTTTATTCGATTTTTTGCCATACTCCATTCAGCGAGCCGGTAGAGGTGCCGGTTCGTCCGGCACTTAGTGCTGGCTAATAACAATTCAACCAGCAGGAATTCACGCCATGAGCATTCTCGGCCACCAGGCTGCGGCGGTCAGCGCCGACCAACTCACTGCGGCCTTAGCGGCCATGAAACAGGCCCATCTGGCCGAAGGGCCGGCGAGCCTTGCGCTGCGCCGCGACCGCCTCGACCGGGCGATCGCGCTATTGCTGGATAACCGCGAGGAGATAGTCGCCGCGGTGTCCGCGGACTTCGGCAATCGCAGCCGCGAACAGACCCTGCTGTCCGATATTGCCGGCTCGGTGTCCAGCCTCAAGCACTGCCGCGAGCATCTGGCCGAGTGGATGCAACCCGACTCGCATCCGGCGCCGTTCCCCGGTTGCGAAGCGCGGGTCGACTACCAGCCGCTGGGCGTGGTCGGGGTGATCAGCCCCTGGAACTTCCCTATAGTGCTAGCCTTCGGGCCGCTGGCGAGCATCCTTGCCGCCGGCAACCGCGCCATGCTCAAACCCTCGGAGCTGACGCCGCGCACCTCGGCGCTGCTCGCCGAGTTGATCGCCCGTCACTTCGACGCCAACGAGCTGAGCACGGTACTGGGCAGCGCCGAGACCGGTGCGCTGTTCAGCGCGCAGCCCTTCGATCATCTGATCTTCACCGGCGGCACCGCGGTGGGCCGGCATATCATGCGCGCCGCCGCGGACAATCTGGTGCCGGTGACCCTGGAGCTGGGCGGCAAATCGCCGGTGCTGGTCTCGCGCAGTGCGGACCTGGCCACCGTGGTGCAGCGGGTGATGACGGTGAAGACCTTCAACGCCGGGCAGATCTGCCTGGCGCCGGACTATCTACTGCTACCGGAAGAGTCGCTGGGCGACTTCGTTGACGAGGCCGTGCGTTTCGTCAGCGAGATGTATCCGACGCTACGCGGCAACCCCGACTACACCTCGATCATCAACCCGCGCCACTTCGACCGTCTGCGCAGCTACCTCGCCGATGCCCACGCCAAGGGGGCGCGCCTGGTCGAGATCAACCCGGCGCAGGAGGACCTGAGCGACCGCGAGATTCGCAAGATCGCCCCGACCCTGGTGCTCGATACCAACGAGCAGATGCAGGTGCTGCGCGAGGAGATTTTCGGCCCGCTGTTGCCGATCAAGACCTACCGCGACTTCGCCGATGTGATCGACTACGTCAACGCCCAGCAGCGAGCGCTGGCGGCCTATTACTTCGGCGAGGATGCCGGCGAGCGCCAGCAGGTGCTGGAGCGCACCACCTCGGGCGCGTTGGTGGTCAACGATTGCATGAGCCATGTGCTGTTCGAGGAGCTGCCGTTCGGCGGCGTCGGCCATTCGGGCATGGGCGCCTACCATGGCGTCTATGGTTTCCGCACCTTCAGCCACGCCAAGGCGGTGGTGGTGCAGAGCCCGATTGGCGAGTCCAACCTGGCGATGCGCGCGCCTTATGGCGAGATGATTCATGGTCTGCTGGATCAGCTGTTGACCGCTAATTAATTGAGCCGTTAAGGAGTTAAGTCATGAGCCTATTGAAAACCCTTAAGGCCAAGCTGCTGCGCGCCTTCGCCAAACGCATGAAAGGCAAATTCGTCTACGTCGCGGCGCAGTTTCCGCTGCGCACGGTTGCCGAGGAATACATCCCGACCGCCTGGGGACCGGCGCGCGCGCTGTTCTACTGGCCCAACACGCCATCCCAGGAGCCCCTGCCGGTCTATTTGAACCTGCATGGCGGCGGCTTCGTCGCCGGGGTACCCGAACACGACGACAGCTATTGCCGGCGTTTGGCGCATAACCTCGGTTGCCTGGTGGTCAATCTGGATTATGTGCTGGCCCCTGAGTATCCGTTTCCCGCCGGCTTGCGCCAGAGCTTCGCGGTGCTCGAATGGCTGGCCGAGCAGGCCGCCACGCTGGGCATCGATCCGCAACGGATCGCCGTCGGCGGGCACAGCGCCGGCGGCACCCTGGCCACCGGCGTGGCCAATCTGGCGCGCGGGCATCAGCGGCTGCGGGT
>CBIHQF010000014.1:0-17908 GCA_966211665.1 uncultured Pseudomonas sp.
TAATGTGCGCGGTCTTCACCTTCACGGTCGAGGACGGATTCCAGCGCGTCCAGCCATTCCTGGGTTTCGACGGGATCAAGGTCTTGCATGGCTTGCTCCAGGGCGGAAAGGCTTCCAGAATCGGAGGCCTGGGTTCGTGGCCGACTTCGTGAGTGGCCGCGTAAATTCTTGGTTTGACCGGGGATAGGGCCGGCTCTGTGTAGTTTTACTACATTTTGAAGCTCTTTTCAGCCTCTGAGATACAAACGTCGGTAGTAAAACTACAGTTATTTTTTTGTCCGTGACTTTTCCCCGCTCTATTTCGGGCATTTGCCGCGTCTGTGCCATCACGCGCAGCCCGCCGAAAAAGGATAGACCATGAGCCTTCCCGTGCTGGCCTCTTTGCCGGTCACCCTCGAATCCCTGGCACTGAATGCCGAGCAAGCCTTGCGCGCAGTCCTGGCGGGTTTGGACAACGCTGTGACGTCGAGTTTCGCGGCCTGGCCACATGCCCGACACGAGGCTTGGCGCCGGGTTTGCGCCGCCAGCGATTTCGTCCATGAACAGGCCTTGCGCGACCCGCAGATGTTGCTCGGCCTGGCCGATAGCGGGCTGCTCGAACGCGCATTGCGGGACGGCGAGCTGCGCGAGCAACTGGTCGCGGCGCTGGCCGATTGCGAGGGCGAAGACGAGTTGGCCAGGCGTTTGCGCCGCTTTCGTAATCGTCAGCAGCTGCGCATCATCTGGCGCGATATCACCCGCCAGGCCGATCTGATCGAAACCTGTCGCGATCTGTCCGACCTCGCCGATGCCTGTATCGATCAGGCCTACCAATGGCTTTATCCGCGCCACTGCGCGCAGTTCGGCACCCCGGTCGGGCGCCGTAGCGGGCGGGCGCAGCACATGGTGATTCTCGGTATGGGCAAGCTGGGCGCCCATGAATTGAACTTGTCCTCGGATATCGACCTGATCTTCGGCTACCCGGAAGGCGGCGAGACCGAAGGGGTGAAGCGCCCGCTGGATAATCAGGAGTTTTTCATCCGCCTTGGTCAGAAACTGATCAAGGCGTTGGATGCGATCACCGTCGACGGTTTCGTGTTCCGCACCGATATGCGCTTGCGGCCCTATGGTTCGTCGGGTTCGCTGGTGTTCAGTTTCAACGCGCTGGAACAGTACTACCAGGATCAGGGGCGCGACTGGGAGCGCTACGCGATGATCAAGGCGCGGGTGGTCGGCGGCGATCAGCAGGCCGGCGCGCGCCTGCTGGACATGCTGCGGCCCTTCGTTTATCGCCGCTACCTGGACTTCTCCGCGATCGAAGCGCTGCGCACCATGAAGCAGCTGATCCAGCAGGAGGTACGACGCAAGGGCATGGCCGAGAACATCAAGCTCGGCGCCGGCGGCATCCGCGAGGTGGAGTTCATCGCCCAGGCGTTTCAGCTGATCCATGGCGGTCGCGATCTCAGCTTGCAGCAGCGCCCGCTGCTCGGCGTATTGAAGACGCTCGAAGGGCAGGGCTATCTGCCGGCTGCGGTGGTCGAGGAGCTGCGCGAGGGCTATCAGTTTCTGCGCTACACCGAGCACGCCCTGCAGGCGATCGGCGACCGGCAGACGCAAATGCTCCCGGATAGCGATCGGGATCGAGCGCGGGTCGCCTTCATCATGGGTTTCGACAGCTGGCAGGCGTTTCACGAGCGGCTGATGCACTGGCGCGGCCGGGTCGATTGGCATTTCCGTCAGGTGATCGCCGATCCCGACGAGGACCTCGAGAGCGCGGATGACGAGACGGTCGGCGGCGAATGGCTGCCGCTATGGGAGGATGTGCAGGATGAGGAAGCCGCCTGCCGGCAGTTGGTCGAGGCGGGTTTCAGCGATGCGCAGGCGGCCTGGCAGCGCCTGGCCGGGCTGCGTAACGGCAACCAGGTGCGCGCCATGCAGCGGCTCGGCCGCGAACGTCTGGATGCCTTTATGCCGCGGCTGCTGGCCCAGGCGGCGGAGCACGACAACCCGGACCTGGTGCTGGAGCGGGTATTGCCGCTGATCGAGGCGGTGGCGCGGCGTTCGGCCTACCTGGTGCTGCTGACGGAAAACCCCGGTGCCCTGCAGCGTCTGATGACGCTGTGTGCGGCCAGCCCCTGGATCGCCGAACAAATCACACGCTTCCCATTGCTGCTCGACGAGCTGCTCAACGAGGGGCGTCTGTTCAAACCGCCGCTGGCGCCGGAACTGGCCGCCGAGCTGCGCGAGCGTCTGATGCGCATCCCCGAAGACGACTTGGAGCAGCAGATGGAGGCGCTGCGGCATTTCAAATTGGCCCACCGCTTGCGTGTGGCGGCCTCGGAGATTGCCGGCAGCCTGCCGTTGATGAAGGTCAGCGATTATCTGACCTGGCTGGCCGAGGCGATTCTCGAGCAGGTGCTGGCCCTGGCCTGGCGCCAGACCGTCGCCAAGCATGGCGTGCCTTTGCGGGCCGACGGTAGCCCCTGCGACCCCGATTTCATCATTGTCGGCTACGGCAAAGTCGGCGGTATCGAGTTGGGTCATGGCTCGGACCTGGACCTGGTATTCATCCACGACGGCGACCCTCAAGCCGAAACCGGCGGCGCTAAGCCCATCGACGGTGCGCAGTTCTTCAACCGATTGGGCCAGCGCATCATTCACCTGCTGACCGCGCAGACCAACTCCGGTCAGCTTTACGAGGTGGATATGCGTCTGCGCCCGTCCGGGGTCGCCGGCCTGTTGGTCAGCTCGCTCGGCGCCTTCGAGCGCTACCAGGAAAACGAAGCCTGGACCTGGGAGCACCAAGCGTTGGTGCGCGCGCGGGTGCTGGTCGGTTGCCCGCGGGTGGGCAAGGCGTTCGAGGCGATACGAGCGCGGGTTCTGGGGCGCGAGCGCGATCTGGATAAACTGCGCGCCGAGGTCAGCGAAATGCGCGCGAAGATGCGCGACAACCTCGGCACCAAGGTCACCGCCGCCGGCACCGCGATCAATGCCTTCGAAGCCACGGCGCCGTTCGATCTGAAGCAGGACGCCGGTGGTATCGTCGATATTGAATTTATGGTGCAATACGCGGCCCTGGCATGGTCGCGACAGTACCCGGAGTTGCTGGAGTTCACCGATAACATCCGCATTCTGGAAGGGCTGGAGCGCGTCGGTTTATTGCCGGGCGAGGATGCCCGCTTGTTGCAGGATATCTATAAGGCCTACCGTTCGGCCGCACACCGCCAGGCCTTGCAAAAGCAGCCGGGGGTGATCGGCGGCGATCAGTTCCAGACACAGCGGCGCGATGTGATGCGCATCTGGCGGGAACTGGGTTTGAGTTGAATATGAGGAAGTCGGGCGCGGTTTGCGGTCGGCTACGCTGTACCAATCGAACTGATGTAGCTACCGAATTCATGTGGCTACCGAATTTAAGGAGCAGGCAACTATGTCGATGGCCGACCGTGATGGCGTGATCTGGTATGACGGCGAACTGGTGCCGTGGCGCAACGCGACCACCCATGTGCTGACCCACACCCTGCATTACGGCATGGGTGTATTCGAAGGCGTGCGCGCCTACGACACGCCGGACGGCACCGCGATTTTCCGTCTGCAGGCGCATACCGACCGGCTGTTCGACTCGGCCCATATCATGGGCATGAAGATCCCCTTCTCCAAAGACGAAATCAACGAAGCCACCCGCGCCGCCGTGCGTGAGAACAACCTGGAAAGCGCTTATATCCGCCCCATGGTGTTCTACGGATCCGAAGCCATGGGCCTGCGTGCCAGCGGCCTGAAGGTGCAGGTGATAGTCGCCGCCTGGAGCTGGGGCGCCTATATGGGCGACGAAGCCCTGCAAGTCGGGATCAAGGTGCGCACCAGCTCCTTCACCCGCCATCACGTCAATATCTCGATGACCCGCGCCAAGGCCAACGGCAACTACATCAACTCGATGCTGGCCTTGCAGGAAGCCGTCTCCGGCGGCGCCGACGAGGCCATGCTGCTGGATACCGAAGGCTACGTGGCCGAAGGCTCGGGCGAGAACATCTTCCTGGTGCGTAACGGCGTGATCTACACCCCGGAAGTCACTTCCTGCCTGAACGGCATCACCCGTAACACCATTTTGACTTTGGCCGCCGAGCACGGCATTCAGGTGGTCGAGAAGCGTATCACCCGCGATGAGGTGTATATCGCCGACGAAGCCTTCTTCACCGGCACCGCCGCCGAAGTCACGCCGATTCGCGAAGTCGACGGCCGGCAGATCGGTGCAGGCCGCCGCGGCCCGGTGACCGAGAAGCTGCAAACCGCGTATTTCGACTTGGTGACCGGCAAAACCGCCAACCACGCCGAATGGCGCACGCTGGTTAAATAAGCGGCAAGCCACGAGCTGCAAGCTGCAAGCGCTACGGCTGCTTTAGCTTGCAGCTGTTGACTTGCGGCTCGAGGCTGCACTTATGAATATCCTGATTATCGGCCCCAGCTGGGTGGGCGACATGGTGATGGCGCAGACGCTGTTCATCTGCCTGAAACAGCGCCACCCGGACTGTGAAATCGACGTGTTGGCGCCCGACTGGAGCCGGCCGATACTCGAACGCATGCCCGAAGTGCGTCAGGCCCTGAGCTTTTCTCTGGGCCATGGCGTGCTCGAACTGGCGACCCGACGCAAGATCGGCAAGTCGCTGGCCGGCCAATACGATCAGGCGATTCTGCTGCCCAACTCGCTGAAATCGGCCCTGGTGCCGTTTTTCGCCGGCATTCCCAAGCGCACCGGCTGGAAGGGCGAGATGCGCTATGGGCTGCTCAACGACGTGCGCACTCTGGATAAAGAGCGCTACCCGCTGATGATCGAGCGCTTTATGGCGCTGGCCTACGAGCCGGGTGCCGAGCTGCCCCAGCCGTATCCACGACCGGCGCTACGGGTCGATCCGGCCAGTCGCGATGCGGCGCTGGCGAAGTTCGGTCTGAGCCTGGACCGCCCGGTATTGGCGCTTTGTCCCGGCGCAGAATTCGGCATCGCCAAGCGCTGGCCGAGCGAACACTACGCCCGGGTCGCCGAGGCGAAGATCCGTCTTGGCTGGCAGGTATGGCTGTTCGGCTCGAAGAACGATCACCCGGTCGGAGAAGAGATTCGCATGCGCCTGATTCCCGGCTTGCGCGAAGAAGCGGCGAACCTGGCCGGCGAGACCAGCCTGGCCGAGGCGATCGATCTGTTGTCCTGCGCCGGCGCCGTGGTTTCCAACGACTCCGGGCTGATGCATGTGGCGGCGGCGCTCAATCGTCCGTTGGTGGCGGTTTACGGCTCGACTTCGCCGCAGTTCACCCCGCCGCTGGCCGAGCAGGTGGAAATCGTTCGGCTGGGGCTCGAGTGCAGCCCCTGTTTCGATCGCACCTGCCGCTTCGGCCATTACAACTGTCTGCGCGAACTCAAGTCGGGCGCGGTGATCGAGGCGCTCGATCGCCTGGTGGCCGATCCGGTAGAGGTTCAATAGTGCGGGTTCTGCTGGTTAAAACTTCCTCGCTCGGCGACGTCATTCATACCCTGCCGGCGTTGACCGATGCCGCGCGCGCGATACCCGGCATTCAGTTCGATTGGGTGGTGGAAGAAGGCTTCGCCGAGATTCCCGCCTGGCACCCGGCCGTCGCCCAGGTGATTCCCGTGGCGATCCGCCGTTGGCGTAAGCACCTCTGGCAGACGATCAGAAATGGCGAGTGGACGCGCTTCAAACAGCGCTTGAGCGAAAGCCACTACGACCTGGTGATCGATGCCCAGGGCCTGCTGAAAAGCGCCTGGTTGACCCGTTACGTCAAGGCACCGGTCGCCGGCCTGGACCGCTTTTCCGCGCGCGAGCCGCTTGCCAGCCGCCTGTACGACCGGACCTATGCGGTGCCGCGCGAGCAGCACGCTCTGCAGCGCGTGCGTCAGCTGTTCGCCCAGGCTCTGGGGTATTCCGTGCCGCAGGATGTCGGCGATTATGGCCTGAACCGCGTACAACTGGCCGGCGCGGTGACCCAGCCTTACCTGTTGTTTCTGCACGGCACCACCTGGCCGAGCAAGCATTGGCCGGAAGCCAATTGGCGCGAGTTGGCCGAGCGCATGAGCGCCCAGGGTTGGGCCATTCGTTTGCCCTGGGGCAATGCCGACGAGCGCGCACGAGCCGAGCGCCTGGCTGCCGGTCTGGCTGACGTTGCGGTGCTGCCGAAGCTGAATCTCGCCGGTGTGGCCAAGGTGATCGCCGGGGCCAGCGCATGCGTGGCGGTGGACACCGGCCTGGGCCACCTGGCGGCGGCGCTGGATGTACCGAGCATTTCGCTTTATGGTCCGACCCGGCCGGGCCGGGTCGGCGCATACGGGCGTTCGCAAATTCACCTGTGCGCCACCGGCCCGGATGCCGGTTTGGGCGACCGCCACAAGCCCTGCTTCGATACTCTGACGCCACAGCGAGTGGCGACCGAGCTGGAGGCTTTGTTATTGGCCGAGGAAGCCGTTTGATGTCGCTGCCGAGAATTTTCCCCGGATTTCGTCCGGGCTACACGATTGAAGGGCGCGTCTGATGCAGCTGGCTTTTATCCTCTACAAATATTTCCCCTATGGCGGTTTGCAGCGCGACTTCATGCGCATCGCCCTGGAGTGCCAGGCGCGCGGCCATGCCATTCGCGTGTATACGCCGATCTGGGAGGGCGAGGTGCCGGCCGGCTTCGAGGTCGTGGTGGTGCCGGTCAAAGCGCTGTTCAACCACAAGCGCAATGAGAAACTCAGCGCCTGGATCGAGGCCGACCTGGCCAAACGCCCGGTGGATCGGGTGGTGGGCTTCAACAAGATGCCGGGGCTGGATGTCTATTACGCCGCCGACGGCTGCTTCGAAGACAAGGCGCAGACCCTGCGCAACCCGATCTACCGCCGCTGGGGGCGCTACAAACACTTCGCCGACTACGAGCGCGCGGTGTTCGCGCCGGACGCCAAGACCGAAATCCTGATGATCTCCGAAGTGCAGCAGCCGCTGTTCATCAAGCACTACCACACCCCGTTGCAGCGCTTTCATTTGCTGCCGCCCGGCATCGCCCAGGATCGCCGCGCGCCGGCCAACGCCGCCGAGATTCGCGCCGAGTTCCGTCGCGAATTCAAGCTGGCGGACGACGAGCTGTTGTTGGTGCAGATCGGCTCGGGCTTCAAGACCAAAGGGCTGGATCGCAGCCTGAAAGCCTTGGCCGCACTGCCGCGCGAGTTGAAAAAACGCACTCGCCTGATCGCCATCGGCCAGGACGACCCGCGCGCCTTTCAATTGCAGGCCAAGGCGTTGGGAGTATCCGAACAAGTGCAGATACTCAAAGGCCGTAGCGATATTCCGCGCTTCCTCCTCGGTGCCGATTTGCTGATCCACCCGGCCTATAACGAAAATACCGGCACCGTGTTGCTCGAGGCCGTGGTGGCCGGTTTGCCGGTGCTGGTCACCGATGTTTGCGGCTATGCCCACCACATCGCCGAGGCGGACGCCGGGCGGGTACTGCCCAGCCCCTTCACCCAGGAACAGCTCAATCACGTCCTCGCCGATATGCTCGCCGACGACCAGCGTCGTGCCTTCTGGGGGCGCAACGGCCTGGCCTATGCCGACTGCGCCGACCTCTATTCCATGCCGCAGCACGCGGCCGACATTATTCTGGCGGCGCGTCCATGAAGCTGGTGCTGGCTGAACCCTTTAAAACCCTGTGGGCTGGGCGCGATGCCTTTGCAGCGGTCGAGGCCTTGCAGGGTAAGGTCTACCGCGAGCTGGAAGGCCGTCGCACCCTGCGCACCGAAGTCGCCGGGCGCGGCTATTTCGTCAAGATCCATCGCGGCATCGGCTGGGGCGAAATCGTCAAGAACCTGCTGACCGCCAAACTGCCGGTGTTGGGTGCGCGCCAGGAATGGCAAGCGATTCGCCGCTTGCATGAAGTCGGCGTGTCAACCATGACCGCGGTGGCCTATGGCGAACGCGGCAGCAACCCGGCGGCGCAGCATTCCTTTATCGTCACCGAGGAGCTGGCGCCGACCATCAGTCTGGAAGATTTCTGCATGGATTGGCCGCGCACGCCGCCGCCAGTCGCGCTCAAGCACGCACTGATCGGCGAAGTGGCGCGCATGACCGGGCGTATGCACCGTGCCGGAGTCAACCACCGCGACTGCTATATCTGCCATTTCCTCCTGCATACCGATAAGCCGGTGACCGCGGACGATTTCCGCCTGTCGCTGATCGACCTGCACCGCGCCCAGAGCCGCACCGCTGTGCCGCTGCGCTGGCGCAACAAAGACCTGGCGGCGCTGTACTACTCGATACTCGATATCGGTCTGACCCGGCGCGACACGCTGCGTTTTCTGCGCGATTACTTTGCCGAGTTGAAGGGCCGGCAATCGCTACGCCAGATCCTGCGCGACGAGGCGCCCTCGCTCGTTTGGCTGCAACACAAGGCGGACAAGCTTTATGCGCGTAAGCAGCGTTATGGCGGCGCGTTGTGACTGGCGATGGAGGAGAGCCTGTCGTATCGAATTGGTTGAAAGGGGATTGTGATGAAGTTCCAAGGTTTGACGGTCGCAGTGATGCCACCCAAAGCATTAGGCGATGTGACCCTCTATCTGCATCTGGCCTGGCAGTTCCATCGAGCCGGTGCGCAGGTGCGCTTTTTCTCCAATCCGCTGTTTCCTGCCCGGGAGTTTTTTAACTGGCTGCTGATCGAGCCGGTTGGACAGGTGGACCTATGGCAATTGGCCGGTGAATGCGACCTGGTGATCGCCTATTTCAATTATTTGCCGAAAGACGCCGTCGAGCGCGAGCGCTGCCTGGAACGCCAGAATATTGCTTATGTCACGGCGAAAAAACTGCCTAATAACATTCCTTTGCATGGACGCGATGTGATGGTCGGTGAGCATTGTTTCAAAGCCGCTAGCATGCCGTTCTGTCTTCATTCGCGGGCAGGGTTGTCAATGCGCGAATGGATCGATCGGTATGTCGAGACGGTGTATGGCATCCCCGTGGCCGATTCCTTGAGCATGGTTTGCCCCAGTCTGCGCCGTGAACCGGGCAATCGGGTGCTGATTTTTCCGACCTCGCCGCGTAGCAAAAAGAATTACTCCATGGGTGGTTTCTTGCGCTTGGCCCGTCGCCTGCAGAAGCTAGGTTGGCAGGTTGAGTTTATCGGCCTGCCGTCCGAGGAAGAGGAGTTGAAGGCCCGCTTCGTTGGCTTTCCGGTATTCAGCTTCGCCGATATCGGCAAGTTGATGGTCCATATGGCCGCTGCCGTTGCGGTGATCAGCAACGATTCCGGTGGAGGTCACCTGGGCTCAATGATGGGGTTGCGCACGTTCACCATTGCACGCCGCCACGAGCGTTTCGTTTGGCGCCCGGGTTTCAGCGCCAGGGGGATGGTCCTGGCGCCGCGAGTGCGTTTCAAGTGGCTGAATGGCGATTACATCTGGCGGCCTTTCGTGCAGCTCGGGCGGATTGTCGAAGCGCTTGGCGTCTATACCGCCGATGGGCTTTCCCGGGGCGACAGGCTCTGATGGCCGGCTGGATGCTCGATGGCGAGTACCAGGCGCTGTCCGCCGATTTTGGCAGCCTGGAGGCGGTATTCGCCCTGCAAGGCGAGCGCCTGACCAAAGACCCGTTATCCGAGGTGATCCGTATCGAGCGCGATGGCGTGCGTTACTACGTCAAACGCTACTGGGGCGCGGGCAAGGGCTTACGCCGTCATCTAGGGCGACCCCGGGTCAAGGCCGAATGGCAGAACCTGAAGCATTTCGCCAAGTGGGGCGTGCCGACGGCCACCGTGGTTGCTTATGGGTTGGAGCGGAACTGGGGGCGCTTTTCCCGTGGTGCTTTGATTACCCGCGAGTTGGCCAATACCGAGGATTTGGCGCTGCTGGCCAAACGCGACGATCCGCGCTTGCAGGATCCCCGCTGGGTGGATGGCATCAGCCGTCAGTTGGCCCGCGCCACGCGCACTCTGCACGAGCATCACTTCACCCATAACGATTTGAAGTGGCGCAATTTGCTGGTCAACGATCAGGCCGAACTGTTCTTTATCGATTGCCCCACTGGCGCATTCTGGTGGGGGCCGTTGCTGCGCTATCGCATGACCAAGGATCTGGCCTGTCTCGACAAGATCGCCAAGTACAAGCTGTCGCGCAGCCAGCGCTTGCGCTTTTATCTGCAATACCGCGGGTGCGCGAGCTTGCAGGGTGGCGACAAGGCGCAGATCAGGCAAATCGTCGATTTTTTTGAGGGTAGGGAATGACGGACTTCATTGCCGCGCAGGATCGCGCATTGCTCGAACAGCATGGCCTGGCCAGCTTCGACGCGCTCTGGGCGTTGCAGTTGGAAGCGGTGGATGAGCCCAATACCGAACGCGGCGGTTGGAGCAGCGTGTATCGCCTGGATCTGGGTGAGGCGGCCTTCTACCTCAAGCGGCAGAGCAATCATTTGGCCCGCAGCCTGTTGCGCCCCTTCGGCGAACCGACTTTTACTCGCGAGTTCCGCAATATCCAGCGTTTTCAGACGCTGGGTATCCCAGCGCTGGAAGCGGCCTTCTTCGCCGAGCGGCGAGTGGAGGGCGAGCGTCGGGCAATTCTCTTAACCCGCGCGCTGGATGGCTGGTGCGACCTGGATAGCCTTCTGCCCAATTGGCAGGCGCGGCCGCAAAGCGAGCGCGCGGGTGTTCTGCATGCTTGCGCCGAACTGGCCCGGCGCCTGCACGCAGCCGGGCAACTGCACGGTTGTTTTTATCCCAAGCATATTTTTCTTCAGGAGAACGGCGGGGTGTTTCAGGCGCGCTTGATCGATCTGGAAAAGATTCGCCCGCTGCTGTTCGGCGAGCGTGAGCGGATCAAGGACCTGGAGCCCTTGTTACGCCGTGCCAGTGTCTGGAGCGAGGCCGAGGTGTGTGAGTTGCTGAGCGTCTATCTGCCCCAGGGCGACGATGTCGCGCATTGGCTCCGACGCCTCGGCGCGCGGCGCGACAATAAGGATGCTCGTCGATGAATCTGGCCGAATTGAGTCGGATCGGGCGCAGTCCCGCATTGCCATTGCAGGTCGAGTTGGCGGATGCCGCCGGCCCTGCGACCCTGCGGCTTGAACAGTTGTTGCGTGTGCTGCCGGGGCAGCGCTATGTCGGCCTGGCCGAATGGCGTGGGCGCAAGGTGCTGGCTAAATTAGTCGTGGGCGGCAACGCCGCGCGGCATTTTCAACGCGAATTGCAAGGCGCTCGCTGGTTGGCCGAGCAGGGCTTGGCTACCCCGGCACTGCTGGCCGACGGCCTGCGCGAAGGCGAGGGCGGTTGGCTGCTGTTCGACTATCTGGATGGCGCCGAAAGCCTATGGGACGCCTGGCGTGCGGTCGAGCAACAAACGCCGCTGTCCGATGCCCAGCAGTCTGTACTTGGCGAGGCTCTGAACCTGATTGGTCAACTGCACGGCAAAGGCCTGTGGCAGGCCGATCTGCATCTGGACAACCTGCTGCGCCATAACGACCGGCTATTTATTATCGACGGCGGCGGGGTGCGTGCCGAGGTGCCCGGCCAGCCGCTGTCGCGGGACAAGGTGCTGGAAAATCTCGGCGTGTTCTTCGCCCAACTGCCGGCCGAACTGGAGCCCCATACCGAAGAGCTGCTGGTGCATTACCTGCTGGCCAATGGCGAACATGCGCTGCCGTTGGAAGCCTTGCTCGAGCAGGTCGCCAAGGTTCGGCGCTGGCGCTGGCGCGACTATATGAAGAAGCTCGGTCGCGATTGCAGTCTGTTTTCCGCCAGGGTAGGGGCCTTCGGCCTGCGCATCGTGCGCCGCGAAGACGAAAAAAGTCTGGAACCGCTGCTGAACAATCTCGATCTGTTGACCGAGCAGGGGCATGTCTACAAGACCGGCGGCTCCGCCACCGTGGCTCGGGTCGAACTGGGCGGCCGCTCGTTGGTGAGCAAACGCTACAACATCAAACACCTGGCGCACTGGCTCAAGCGCTTCTGGCGACCGAGTCGCGCCTGGCACAGCTGGGTAGAAGGGCATCGTCTGCAGCTGCTCGGCATCTCCACGCCGCGGCCGCTGGCGGTGGTGGAGCGGCGTTGGTGCTGGTTGCGCGGGCGTGCCTACCTGATTACCGAATATTGCGGCGGGCAGGATATAATCGCGCGCTTTCAGCCCTACTTGGCTCAAGAAGGGCAGGCTTTGCCGCCGGAATCCGACCTGTTGGCGCTCGATCGCCTGTTCGCCGCCTTGCTGCGCGAACGCATCAGCCACGGTGATTTCAAGGGCTACAACCTGCTCTGGGATGAACAGTTGGCGCGCTGGTCGCTGATCGACCTCGACGCCATGCAGCAGCACCACGACGAACGCAGTTTCGCCAAGGCCTACGCCCGCGACCGCGCACGCTTTTTACGCAACTGGCCAGCCGATTCCGCGCTGTTCAAGCTGCTCGACCAACGTATACCGCAGGTGCCAGGCACCTGCTCGAAATAGAGGCAAAACCTGTGGCATTGACCATTCTCGGCCTGTCCGGCGCCCTTAGTCACGATCCTTCCGCCGCCCTGTACATCGACGGCAAGTTGATCGCGGCCGCCGAAGAAGAGCGCTTCGTGCGCGACAAGCACGCGAAGAACCGCATGCCCTACGAATCGGCCAAATTCTGCCTGGAACAGGCCGGGATCACTCCGGCGGATGTCGATGTGGTGGCGATTCCTTTCGCACCGATCAGCTTGTTCGGCGAAGCGCGCTGGAAGTATGCCAAGCGCTATTGGTATGCCCCGGATCGCGCCCTCGATGCGATCCTGATGGGCAATCGCCGCTACAAGCGCTACCGCAACAAGATCGTCTGGTGCCTGGAGCAACTCGGCTTCGATCCGAAGAAAATCAAGATTGAGCCGGTCGAGCATCACCTGGCCCACGCTTCCAGTGCGTACCACTGCTCCGGATTCAAAGAGAAAACCGCGATTCTCGGCATCGACGGCAAGGGTGAGTACGCCACCACCTTCTTCGGCTACGGCGAGAACGGCAAGATCCACAAGATCAAGGAATTCGACCCGGATTCCCTCGGTGGCCTGTACGGTGCGATCACCGAATTCCTCGGTTTCGAGATGCTCGACGGCGAGTTCAAGGTCATGGGTATGGCGCCCTATGGCGATGCCAGCAAGTACGATTTCTCGCGCCTGGCCAAGTTCGAAAACGGCGAGCTGATCATCAACACCGAGTACGCCAACGTCATCGGCCTGCGTCGTTATAAAGAAAACGGCAAGGGCTTCTACTTCTCGAAGAAACTGATCGAGTGGCTGGGGCCCAAGCGCGTCGGCGATATCGCCGACGATCCCTACATCCACTACGCCGCCAGCATGCAGGCGCTGTTCGAGAAGCTGGCGCTGCAGATGATGGAGCACTACCTGGGCGACATCATCCGCGAGACCGGCAAGATCGCCTTCGCCGGCGGCTGCGCGCTGAACGTCAAGCTGAACCAGAAGATCATCGCCCGCGACGACGTGAAGGAGCTGTTCGTCCAACCCGCTTCCGGCGATGCCGGCACCGCGGTGGGTGCCGCGGCCTATGTATCGCACCAGCGCGGCGTGCCGGTGGAGAAGATGGAACACGTCTACCTCGGCCCGTCCTATTCCAACGAAGATGTGATCGCCGCCTGCGCCAAACACCCGAGCAAGCCGAAGTTCAAGCAGATCGACGACATGCCCCAGCGCATCGCCAGGATCATGGTCGAAGGCAATCCGGTGGCCTGGTTCCAGGGCCGCATGGAGTTCGGTCCTCGCGCCCTCGGCGGCCGCTCGATCGTTGGTTGCCCGAGCATTCCCGGCGTTGCCGACCGCATCAACGAACAGATCAAGTTCCGTGAGCGCTGGCGCCCCTTCTGCCCGTCGATGCTCGATACCGTCGGCCCGCAGATGCTCAAGGTCGATCACCCGAGCCCCTTTATGACCTTCACCTTCGAAGTCAACGAAGAGTGGAAGACCCGCGTCAGTGAAGTGGTGCACGAAGACGGCACCTCGCGCGCCCAGGTGCTCAAGCGCGAATACAACCCGCGTTACTACGACATGATGCTCGAGCTGGAGAAACTCACCGGCAACGGTGTGTCGCTCAACACCTCGCTCAACCGCCGCGGCGAACCGATGATCTGCTCGCCCACCGATGCGCTGAACATGTTCTACGGCTCCGACCTGCAGTACCTGATCATGGAAGACATTCTGGTGGTCAAGGACGGCAAGGACTGGTATGAGCAGTTCTGAGACGACAGCCGTCGAACAACCATGGGTGCTGCAGTTTTGCCATGGTTATGACGGGCCTTTTCTCGACTGCGCCCGCCAGTACGCCAGCCTGTTCGCCGGAACCCGCTATAAGGTGCTCACGGTATTTCTGACCGGTGCGCCTGATCCCGAGGTCGTTTCCGGCTGTGCCTCCGAGGAGGTGCTGTTTCTCGATTACCGTTCCAAGGATATTCGCGGGCTGAAGCTGCGGGCGATTCGCGACTTGCGCACCATCGCCCGCTCCCGGCCTTTTGTCCTGTGCATCGCACATCGGTTCAAGCCACTCTATATCGCTGCTTTGGCCACTGCTTTGCCGATTATCGGGGTGAACCACGCCTTCGGTGTCTACCAGCGCTGGCCGCGGCGTCTGTTCGCCCAGGCGTTTCGTCGTCGCTTGAGCTTGTTGGGGGTTTCCGAGGCGGTGCGCGACGATATCCGCCTCTGTCTGCCTGGCTGGCTGGTCGAGCGTATCGAGGCGTTGCACAACCGCATCGATGTGGCGCAATTGCAAGCCAGCCAGCTGAGCCGCACGGTCGCGCGCGACGAGCTGCGTTTGCCTGCCGACGCTTGGATCGTCGGCAACGTCGGGCGCTTGCACCCCGACAAGGATCAAGCCACTTTGATCCGCGGTTTCGCCAAGGCCCTGCCTCGGCTTCCCGTTGGCAGCGTACTGGCGATATTGGGTAGCGGACGCTTGGAAGATGGCCTGAAGGACCTGGCCAGAGAGCTCGGCGTAAGTCAGCAGGTTCTGTTTCTCGGTCAGGTGCCCGAGGCGCGGCGTTACTTCAAGGCGTTCGATGTATTTGCCTTGAGCTCCGATCATGAGCCGTTCGGCATGGTCCTGCTGGAGGCCATGGCCGCCGGCGTGCCCTTGCTCGCCACCGCCTGTGGCGGCGCGCGCGAAGTGGTCGAGGGCGTCGGCGTGCTGTTTTCCCTGGCGGACGACGACGCGCTGGCTCAAGGCTTGCTGCATATGGCGCAACTGGACGCGGCGCAACGCCAGGCTTGTGCCGAGGCCATGCAAGCGCGGTTGCGCGAGCAGTTTTCGGATGAGGCTATTACTCGCCGATTCTGGGCCTTGCCGATGATCGCGCCTTTGCGCGCCGGTAACTGACATGGCGACCGCTAACCAGCCGGAGATCCCCGCGGCAGGAGCCTGGGCCGCCAAGGCGCGGGCGCTGGATCGTTATCGTTGGTTGTTGCTGCGTGAGCGGCATGGATTGCTGGGTAGTGGGCTGCGTTTTGCCCGTGAGGCGCTGCGCGATTGGCTGTTCGGCTTGGGCGCACGCGCTCGATTAGCCCGGTCTTATGCTAGCGAGCCTTGCGATTTTCTATTGCTGCAGTCGGCGCCCAAGATCATTGCGATGCAGCGCAAGAAGCTGTTGATCGAGGGGCTGCGTCGCGATCACTCCCTGCTGGAAACCGCCTTGCCGGAGCACTCGGATATAGTGCGTCAGCGCCTGCTCAAGCGCCCGCCTCAATGGGTGCCGTTACGTTACTTCGGCTATGCGGCACACGCCGAATGGCTGGTTGTCCGCTATGAGCCCAAGGTTCTGTTGAATGATCGAAACGGTAGCCTCTACGCGCCGTTTCTTCGGTTGTCATTGAATGCTCGGCGAAAATTGTTGGTGCAGTTGGCCCATGCGACGACGGCTGAAAGCTCGCGCCGGTTGGGGATGAACGACTACGACTACTACTTCCTATTTGGCCAGAGTTCGCTGGAGGCCCTGCAGGCGCGTGCGCTACGTTTTGGAACCTCACAGGTGGTGTTGGCCGGCTCGCATATGATCGATAGGGCATTCGATTTAGCCCCAGCCGATCCAGCAATGCGCACACTGCTGGTGCTGGGCGTCGGACCGGATAAGGAAAAGGAAGCAGGCTATCAGCGCACTTACGCGATCCTGCGCGATTGGGCCAAGCAAAACCCCGAGTATCAGGTGTTGATCAAGGCCCACCCCCGCAGCCGCGTCCCTTTCTGGAACGAGACCGCAGTCGCGTTGGCCAATGTGAGGGTGTTACCGGCCACAAGCGGTCTAGCCGAGGCGCTGGAGCAGGCATCATTGGTGGTGAATATCATGTCCAATGCGGTGATCGAGGCAGCGCTGTCACGTCGCCCGGTACTCTATGTGAACGCCAGCGAGGATCCGGATATTTTTTCCCAGGAGCGCTGTCTCGGTGCCTGTATCTCAAGCCGGGAGGCCCTGCAGCAAGCCGTCATTCAAGTGGAGCAGAATCGAGAGCAAGCCATTCGGCAGGGAACACTGTTCGCCGAGTATCACCTTGCGCACGGCTGCCGAGGCCTCGCATGGAGTATTCAGACTCTTTTGGCATTGCTGGAAAACAACGATCCGCCAGGCGTAAAACTCACGTCCACCATCGAGCAGTAACAGACATGCTGAAAGCCATTCCTTTTAACGGTACGCCGCATAGCGACCCTCAAGGCTGTCGGGTCGTCGTTAAACACGTCTACGCGCTTGCAGCAGCCGGTACGGTGACACCTGTCGAGGCCAGACAATGAATAAGGTCTTATTCTTCGCTTTAGCCAAACATCAGCACCTGTATTTCCAGCGGCTACTCGACGAAACCGAACTCGACGGAAAAGTGGTGACTCCCGGAAAGCTGCCGTGGCCAAGGCCTTGGCAATTGTCGCGCGTTGCCAAACGCATCGATTGGCCACAGTTGATTGCAGAGAAATGTCGCGAACGGCGGATCAAGCGCAAGTACGACGGTGTTTTATACCGGCTTCTGCTACGTGTGGAGTTGGCCTGGGTAGCGTTGCGCGTGCAGGCTTTGTTGGGCCGCGAGCAGCCGCTCAATATTGCCATGTGGAATGGCTCGCATCGTTATTGCCAACTGCTGCTGTCACTATTGCCCGATAATTGCCAAACATTTTTCTTTGAAAACGGTTTATTGCCAGATACCACGACTCTGGATTCGAAGGGGGTCAATTATCGCAATTCGGTACCTCGCGAGGCCTCGTTCTACCGGGGCTATCAAGCAAGAACCGATGACTCCGGTACCCGGATCAATTTGATTCCGCGCAAACCGCGCAATACCGGACTGGCGCCGATCCTGTTGCCCGAGCGCTACATATTCATCCCTTTTCAGGATGATCGCGACACCCAGGTGCGTTTGTTTTCACCCTGGATCAGCGATATGCGCGAGTTGTTCGCAGTGGGTGAGCGTCTGAGCCGTGAGACTGGTATTGCCGTGGTGTTCAAGGAACACCCGGCCAGTCGCGAGTCCTACCCGGATTTACACCGGCGCACCAGCGAGCGTGTGCTGTTCGCCAATGGCAACAGCACGCAGGAGCTGATCGAGTCGAGCCAGTTCGTCATTACCCTGAACTCCACCGTGGGTTTGGAGAGCATCCTGTTGGATAAACCGGTGCTAACGCTGGGGCAGGCATTCTTCAATATCCCTGGTCTGGTCATGCATGCCGATAGCGCTGAGGAATTGATCGATGTCGTCAATCGATTTCCTCAGTGGCAATTAGAATCAGGTATTCGCCGCAATTTCTTGAGTTATATGACGGCCGAATATTGCGTGAAAGGCGGTTGGCAAAATGCCGACCAGACGCATTTGGACAACGTTGCGCAACGAATGGCACAGAAGGGTCGTTAAATAGAAGTCTTTGTTTTTTATGCGGCAAAATGTGTTGGCCAATTGGGCGCTTGTTGGCGTTTTCGTACTG
>CBIHQF010000015.1:0-17516 GCA_966211665.1 uncultured Pseudomonas sp.
AGTCGCCTGCAAGATCCACACGCTTTGCACGCAAGATGCAGATGCTCTGCGCGCGAGAAGAAGAGTCTCGGCGGCGAGAAGATTCTTCTCGTCCGCGAGTAGGCTCCATGTCGCGCGCGAGATCAATATTCTCACCCGCAACACTCCGAATCTCGCTCGCGAGTGTCGCCCATCTTGCTCGCGAGATCATTTTTCTCGCCAGCAAGGCTCTCTATCTTGGCCGTGAGTATCGACCATGTCACCCGGGACATTCCGGCACTCGCTCACGACGTGTGGAATCTAGCATTTATGGGCTTCCCCGGCGATTTTGCAGGATTCAAGGCCTCTGGTATGCTTCTTTTCCGCGGCCTTCCGGGTCATCCAGGAATCCTTGACCAATGTCGCCCGACACGCCCGCGCCAACCGCGTGGAGATCCACTTGAAACCGAGTCGCGATGAGGTTTTGATCGAGGTACGCGACGACGGCAGGGGGTTCGATGCAAAGCAAACACGATCGGGCACCCTAGGAATGCTCGGAATGCGTGAACGCGGCCACATGCTTGGAGGTGCGGTGAACATAGACAGTACCCCTGGGCAAGGCACTCGTGTTCAATTACACATCCCTTTACAGATATCCCCGAGGCCCCATGATTCGACTGATGATCGCTGATGACCACGCCATCATGCGCGAAGGGTTGAAACAGCTTTTCGCCCTGGCCGGCGACCTGCATGTAGTCGGCGAAGCGGAAAACGGCGCCGTGCTGCTCGAACGGCTGCGGCAGAACGATGTCGACCTGCTGCTGCTGGATATGAGCATGCCGGGCATCAGTGGCGAGGATCTGCTGTTTCGGGTCCACAGCCATTATCCGCAACTGCCGATCCTGGTCCTGAGCATGCACAACGAAGTCCCCATCGCCCAGCGTGCGCTCAAGGCAGGTGCGGCCGGCTATCTGACCAAAGACCGCGATCCGGAAACCCTGCTGGTGGCCGTCCGCCGAGTGGCCGCCGGCGGGCGCTTCATCGACGCCGAGCTCGCCGAGCAGATCGCCTTCGCCGCCACCGGGCCGGCTACGGATAATCCGCATGACGAACTGACCAGCCGCGAACTGCAAATCATGCGCCTGCTCGCCCGCGGTCTCAGCGTCACGGCGATCGCCACGGAACTGGCGATCAGCCACAAGACCGTCAGCACCCACAAAGCGCGCCTTATGGAAAAGATGGGCTTTACCAGCACCGCCGATATCGTCCGCTACGTCATGACGCAAGGGCTGTCCTGAGCGCAGCGTCAACTATCGGTTAAACGCCAGGCTTGCGTGTGAGGGGCCGGGCGACGTTCCGCTGGGCGGCACCCCGCTTTAGCCGCGATTGACCGGCGCAGAAAGCATCGCGGCTGAAGCCGCTCCCACAGATAGCGACAGATTATTCGTGTCGCGACGACATTGAAATGTCGGTTAGTCGGGGTCTTACCCATGTGCCGCGATCCCGGGTGGGTTAGGCGCACGCAGCTGATAGCGATGAACCAACAAGTTCCGTTGCGCCGTAACCCACCATTGGCGCAATGAAGGTATATCGTCTGGTGGGTTAGGCGGCGCACCATGATGACAGTGCCTGTTCGTTCGGAGGCTGGCGCCGCTCTACAGTTATCCGACACATCATGGTTGTCGTGACACCAGCAGCCTCAGCTCCCCGCATCCGTATTTGGATCAGCGCCGCCAGCACGCGGCGAGGGTGGCACCCGCGGCTTGCCCTTTGGCCCCCGTATTGCTCAGGGTCAAGGTCCCGCAGGCATCCCCGGCCATGGAGCCCTTGGGCACCGCTCGCAAGGTGTAACCGCTCGCGGTCGGCGTGGCGGCGAAACTCAGGTCATAGTTTTTATTTGTACCGTCCTTCGGCGCCTCGGTGAACGGCAAGTTGGGAGCCGCCCCGGCCGCTAGGTAGGTACCGTTAGCGGTGTAATGCCGCTCCATGAATTGCGCCAACTCCAGCAATGCGCTTTGCGCATCCGCACGCTTGGCCCTGCGCACATAGTCCTGATACGAGGGATAGGCAATCGCGGCCAGGATGCTGATAACGACGACCACGATCATCATTTCAATCAGGGTGAAGCCCTTGTTTCGTGATATGGAGCTTCGTGGTGCCGACTGAAAAACCGCGCCGGGCAAATTGCCGATGGACCGAGTCATCAGTTGCTCCTCACTTCATGCCAGGATTGGCGGCCGTGTTTCTGCGGGTCGGGGTTCTTAATACATCTTGGGGCGGAACCGTTGGAACCGGCGAAACACAGCTGTGCATTGTCCCCGTCCCTTGCTTCGACTGGTGTGGTGCCTTTGACCACGCCGACACCTTTATCGGAATAGCCCGACGAGGGGTTGCCATCAATGGCGTCCTTGCTATCCAACACGCCGTCGCCATTGGTATCGAAATACACGTAGCTGAGTCGGCTGCCACTGGATAATGCAACAGACATAATCCAACTGGTTCCACCGAAAGCGCAGGGATCCGCAGAGGGGGTCATAGTGGTAAAAACCACCCGATCGCTACGCAGGGAGGCCTTGGCAACCACTCGCTCGCCTTGCGCGCCAGTGGCACCCTCGCCCGTCTGCCAGGCAAGATCCAGATACCAGCCCTTGTCGCTATTCTGCAAGGCATTCTCGGTAATGACGCGGGCTTTGTCGCCGCTGCTCAGCGTGGATTCCTTGATGATCTGCTGTTCGAGCAAGTCATCGCGCCCGTCGATCGACAGCCCGCTGTCGATAATCCCGTAGAAGGTCTCTACCGCCGGATTCTCCGGAATTTCGTTATCGCCGGTGCGGTAAAAACTACCAGTGCCGAAAAACACCATGGGCTGCTTTTTGTCGTTGAAGGCGGCGGACAGCGGCGCGGTGATGGCTTGCCGCGCTCCGGTATCGTCCTTGGCGATGAACAGCGGGTTAGCGTTGAGCGTACCGGGGATACCCCAACTGATAGTGTTATTGCCGCTCAGGTCCAACCGCCAGAGGTTGCCGAGTGTGTCGGCCACATAAACTCGGTCGACAATCTGGTCCGCATTCATGTCGGCGACCAAGGGGGCACCGAGGCCGCCTGTAGTGCCCAGGGTGAACTCCTTGATCACGCTACCGTCGGCGGCGTCCAGGATCCACACCTTGCCATCGGCCGGCGCACTATCGTGGTAACCGCTGCTGACGATCACCCCGAATTTTTGATTGGGCAGTGCGACCAACGATGGCTGGCCAATGGTGTAGCCCATGCTCGGGTGAGTGAACTCCCACATCACATTTTCACTGGTCATGTTGCCAGGGTCGGTGATGTCGAGGGCGAACACACTGTTGCCGCCAGCACCGGTCGTACCTACGACCATGGTGCGCCAACCGTCATCGCCCAACCAGACATCCGAAATGCGCGGCGTGCCATCGACGTAGTAACGGTGGGAGTAGGCCGGCTCGGTCAGATCGATCAGTGTGTCCAATACGCTGTTGGGTACATAAGCGAACAGCTCGCCACCACCATTTTTCGCGGACTCTTTGCTGACCCTGGCATCGAAGCCGTGCAGCATGCCGTCGTTGGCACCGACGACGACCATGGGCTTGCGGCTTTTATAGGCGTCGGTTGCACGGAATGCGGCATAGGCTTTGCCCACGGCGCCATCGTTCCAAGCCAGACTGGCATAACCGAAATTTTGCTGATGGATGAACTGGGGATCCGAGTTGATTATGTCCCCCAGACGACTGTCACGTTGACGAAAAGGCTTATCGGCTTTCTCGTCGGTAATCTCCAACGAGCGATCGCCACGCAGAAAAGCTACGCGCTGTTGCGCAATAGAGGTATCCGCTTCACCCTCTTTGACGAATCCGGCACGCTGGCTTTCCTTCAGACCGTCCCATGTGAAGTCGATACCCTCGATCGAACGCAGTGGGCCATTGGCAGCGTCTTCGCTGGGCGGCGCACTGCTAAAGATCTTCCTCGCTGCGATATCGGAGAGGCCATCCAAAGCACTAGCGGCACTCCAACTCTCGGCCCCCACCTCACCATCGACGACCAGCTTTGCCAGAAGGTCGCCGCTCCAGCGTTTGCTATTGAGTTCTGATTGGAACACGGCCGTATCGGTACTCAGGCGAGTCGAATTGGTCGCCAGCGAAGCCAGGGTACCTTGTGCCTCGTTGGCGATATTCGCGAATGCAAGTTTGAGACTCTCGACCATCCGGGCCGCATCGCTCGCCACGTAAAAATTATCGGGGCGAGGATAGTCTGTGGCCAATGTGTCCGAGGTGGTGTGCCACCACTCCTCAGGTAGCGCCTCGCTACGCTCATAAGGTTCGAAATTTTTAGGCACCTTGAAACCACCGTATTTGGCGGCAAGCCAGTACTGGTTGCTGGATTTTCCGGCCAGTTTCTCGTCCTCGCGAACATCGACCCAATGAGTAGAGACGGTTTGCTTCCCAACCCAATCCTTACGTAAATCGGTAGTGTGGGCGTCGTAGGCAAGGCCTGCGATATAGGCAGAACTCAGGCGATTATTATTGAAGGGGGTATCGATGGTGATATTTTCGAGCGCGGCCACCTTCTGCGTCGCTTTTACCACATCGACGCTTTTGTCATCGCTGACTTCCTTTGGCACGTCCGGCTCTTGGGCTCTTTCGATGTTCTGGGGAAGATTCTTATCCCGGTGCGTATTGGTATCGCCGATGCCGAGAATCACGTTCTTCTGGCAGGCATATTGAATAGGGTCAGCATCCGTCCAGTCGGTGATAACCGGGAAGCCATCGGCCAGCTCGTAGCGAATGGATTTATCATCACCGAGGGTTGAATAGGCCGGCACATTACCCTGACCTTTGAAATAGCGCAGCGCCGTATAGAACAGCTCGCTGACCGGATCATAGTGTTTATGGTCCTTGGCGGTCATCTGACCGAATTTGTTCAGATAGTTTATAACCCCACTATCGTGAATGTTGGCACTGGTACTAGTCGCGTCATCCTGGTCAGGGTTTCGTATAAAAGTACCGTAAGTTGCATCCCACTCATGAGCACCGTTCTTCTGGTTGCCGGCCACCCTTGGAACACGAACGGTTTGGCCGACAAATTTCTGCTTGGCGCGCATCACGCCACCGTCACGCCATACACTATGATCGTTCAGGTAGCCGAAAACGCTATAACGAAGATCGCTGGAGTATTGTTGTATCAAGCCTTCGGGCTTGTAGCCTTTTGCATAAGGCTTGCAATTCGCCTCAAGACCAACGTCGGGATCGCACACCTTCACCCGTATATAAACCTCATATACGGTGCTTCCATTATCGGAAAGATCGGTGTCCGCTGTGTACGCGCTAGCCTCTCCGCTCAAGTCACCTTCCAGGGTAAAACGCATGCGATTACCCAAACCGGCGAGACGCGTCCTGAATCCATACCAATTCGCCGGGGTTGCATTACTTACCGTCGTACCTCCCCAAATAGCTCGCCAACCACTTTCATTCTGGCCTGTATGCCTGGCTTTCTCCAGCCAAGTTTCTTTTTTCGTATCCTTGACCCGATAACCGCCGGTCAATGCACTACGAAAAGGATCGATGGTCTGGGTCGCCGCCCAGTTGAGGAAGTTACCGCTCCATAACTTACCGGTACAAGTACGGTTACTGGCTTTCGACTTGGGAAAAAAATGGCTGTCACGGCGATCTTCATGCTTCGAATCATGCTTATAGTCGTAGCACTTATCCGCATCGAAATAGCCGACATACTTATTGTTGACGGAGTAATCGCCGAGGTTGGCCATACTGAGAATGGTGGGCCACTCCACCGAAGGTACCAACGCCAGATTGCCCGGCACACTCCCGCCACCCAATAACAGTGGCGACTGGGAAACGTCCGCTCGGGCGGTCGAGGCGAAAGCCACCGCCAACGACATCATAAAGGCCAGGCCTGTGTGCAGCAGTTTGTATCGACGCGCAAGGCTGTCCATCACTACGACTCCCGAAGAGGGCTTATAAGGCGGTCGGCGGTTCATTATTTGATCAGAACGACCGAACGGAGCTTGATTTTGGAAGCAGCGCTACCATTCGAGTTTTGCGCCATGCCGGAAGCATCCGCCTCCACCCGCATAACGACGCCTACGATGGGATCCTGAGGGTCGAGGCTGGGACGCATTTCGGCCAGCTTGGTGATGCGGTAGGTGGGCGCAGCCGCCACTCCTGGAAAGCTGGTATAAGTGCCGTTCAGCGCGACAATATCCCGGAGTTCGTCCAGAGTTTTTCCATCCACGACCCCTTCGCCCTGGCGCAGTCCAGCTTCCGCGGCCTGAAGGGCGAGGCTGCTATCACGCATATTGCCGGCCATGCTTTCCTGCAGCGAGGTGCCGCGCATGCTGCTCAAGCCAATGATGGTCAGTAACAGCAACATGATCAGGGCAATGATCAGCGTTGCCCCGCGCTGGTTATTAATAGGTAATGCGGTCATGGATGTATTCATGGCAGGCGATTACGAATTCCGATAGTGGTCGAGAATACTTGCGCAAGACGACGGTTCTGAATGGTTACGTCTGTTCCGTTAAAATTTATGGTTTGATTTTCCGGAACCACATTGGTTTCGGTACTGACGAGCAATAGGTAGATACGAACGGACACGACGTTATCCCAATTGGTCACCTTATTTGCCGATACATAACTATCGACTTGCCTATCGTTGCCCGCGATACCGTATAAAATTTGCATATCCTGAACGCCCTCGACCAACTCTTCATGGGTTTCAGTACCGGTGCTAAAACTAATGCGCCGGAGCGAAGGTAGGTTTTTAACGCCATTACCTATGTAATAGGTCGAACTTTGCAACGTGAGGATTTCCATGGAGGAGTCATAAGCATGACTGAAGTCATTACCCTTCCCTGGATTTTTATTCCCAGGTGAACCCGTATTGCCTCGCGACAAAGAATTGGCTTTCGCATTACTGCGATTTTGAAACATATCGCAACCAAAGTAATCGGAGACAATAATAATCGTATCTTTGGCGACACCACTTGCAGCGCTCAGGGCGATGGCGTTTGCATTGGCAGGTGTATTTCCACTTGCCGTCACCCCTGGAACATTGGCTGCATACTTGATATGAATTACATCGCCCGCGGTGCGATTTTCCACCCAGGCCGGAGATGCATCATTTTTCCCATTTATAGGCTGGTTCAGATCGAAATAGTCAGCTTTATATTTTTTACTGCCCTCATCGAGTAGATTATGCAACGACGATAAGCATTCACCCTTGTATCCGGCATTGCGAATGTCATTGGTGAGAAACTCCATGGCGAAGCGACCGCTTTCCTGCACGCGGGCAAGTGCGTTATTGGTACTGTAGGTCTGCTTGCTCGAGAGAAATGTCTGCAATACGCCAGCCATCAGCAACAGGCCGAGGACCATGGCGATCATTAATTCGACGAGCGAAAAGCCTTGCTGGCGAGGCGTCGATGAGCGGGTCATATTTCGGTCCGGTAGACGAAGGTTTCAATGCCGGTATCGGTGCTGTCGGTTTTCTCGGCACTGGCAGCTTTCTCGGTGCTAGCGGTTGGCTTTATCCGCCCACGGTTATCGTTCCAGCGCACGGATATGGTCACCAGGGTTCCGCTCTTTTCGACTTTGCCGGTTCCCTCGGGCAGCGCCTGGGCAAGCGTGTTCAGCCACTCGGCTTTATCTTTCTGCGCTTGGGTGCCGCTCACCGAGTGGGTGCTGGATGAGGTCGGGTAATCGAATACGTAGGCGTCGGTCAGCGCGGCGGTGCGGTTCGCACGCATCCGATCGGCCAGGTCGCTGGCGAGTATGCTCACCTGCGAGCGGTAATAAGCGCTGTGGTTACTCTGCACGCTGGTGACCTGCAACAGCGCCATCCCGAGCAGGCCGATGGCGAGCACGACAAGGGCGATAAGGACTTCGATCAGCGTGGTGCCACGCTGGGCTACAGGAGAGAAAGCGTTCATTCGCAGGCGTCCCTGTTCAAGGTGCTGGAACCGGTCACAGAGACGGTAATTTCTCGCCTCTGCTGACCGCTGCAATCGCCGGGCGTTACCGAAAATTCGCTAGCGGCGCCGGCCATGCCGTTGCTGCGAAAGGTCACCCCGGCATTCGGGCCGGCGACCGCCAACCCCTGCGCGCTGTCCCAGACCTTGATCACATCGCCGCCGGCCTGCTGCACGAGCCAGCCGCCGGCCCAATCCGTTCCGTTTTCGCAGGTGCTGGCGTCAGGCTTTCTGCGGCAAACCACAACGTTTTGGCGGCGCTTGACGGCCTCCGAGCGGGCGAGCTGCAGCGCTCCTTGCAGCTCGCTGGCCAGGGTCGAAGCCCGACTGTCGCGGATCATGCCGCTGAACGAGGGAACGGCGATGCCGAGCAAGATCGCCAGGACGGCAAGGGCCACCATCAGCTCGATCAAGGTGAAACCTTTTTGCGACATCGCACTCTCCTACCTGTCATCGAGAGCCCGCACAGATCGGCGGCTCTTTCGCCCCCGCTGGGATGCCGGGGCTACGGTCTCTTTAATATCGCCATTGCAAAGAACTGCGACCGCACAACACATCGGAATGTGGCAAGCATGGGCTTTCCAGGCTTTCACGGACACACTTGGCTATGTCCGTATAGCGTTCTTAAAAAAGCTGAGCTAACGCCACTCAGCATCGAATGCCGGCACTTCGGATTACGGAAGAGCTCATTGCAAGCGAGAGCAAAGAATGCATTTACGTAGGTTCAGCGACCATCGGCGAGGGCTGATTCTTAGGTAGGGGAGAGCCCGAAACAGGTAGGGGGTGACTGACAGGGCTCGCATCCAATGCAGCGAGCGGCCCATCCGGATCGTTGCGTGCCCGCGCAAGCACTTCAGGACGAATCGATGGGTACTTGCACGGCGCTTCGCTGATGGCGCAGCCCAGGCATCGCATGGTCATTGAGGAGACGACGGTCGGCGAGCAGAACGCCCACTGCAGGTTTTGCCGGCGGTGAGGGCGTTGCCATCGGCGCCGATACCGCTCGCCGGGTCATGACACGATAACGGCTCCAAGCCCCGAACGCAGCCCGCCACCCCGGGGCCAAGCCACTCGCCTACAGACACTGGCTGCATCCTGCGCGCTCGCATCAGCTCTCCCCTACCCAACCAGGACGAACCCCTACTTAAGAATCAGCCCCCGCCGATGGTTCCCGGATCTGCGCGGATGCATCCTTGCCCCACTGTCCCGCCACCAGGTTCGCCCGTACACCCTGCATGGCGAATCGGTAGGACATTTGCTGCTTCTGGGAAAGAAGCCCGTGCTTCGCTGGCTATGCGTCCCCCGCATAACCGGGTCGATCATGGATCCCCGCTTCTTGCGGGGATAGCGTTTTTTTTCGCGAGAACGACGTCCGCTCGGACGACCCGCTCGGACGAAAAGGATCCAAGCTATTCCGGTTCCGGGCTGGCCCCGAACAACTCAAGACAGGTCTGGAACATGAGCAATGCAAGCCCGAAGAACAGCGCGGGGCTCCATGCCGTCATGATCGCGCTCATCCTCAGCGCCACCATCTCCTGCATCCACCTCTGTGGCGAGGACCACATCCGGGCCACCAGTGAACGGCATGGTCTCCACTCCGGGCTGCGAGCATCGAACATCGCCTCGCCCCTCGCGGTCGCTAACTCAACGGTCGTTGCCGGCCACTCGAAGGGCCGCAATATAGCGATGGTCGCTGCAAGCGAAATCCTACCGACAACGGCCGACGGCCCGGTAAGCCCCCTCGTAGGATCGGTGCTGCTGGACCTGACGATCCTCGTCATCTTGCTGTTCCTGCTGCGCTCGATCGTTCTCCATCCGCTCCGACAACTGCATAGCGCCTTGCCCCACGTCGAAGACGACGCGACCGGCAGCAGCCATCGATAGCATATCCGCGGAGCCAGAACGCCCCGAACCCGAGGCAGCGATCCAGACGCCCATTCAAGAGCGGCCCACCGGCCGACGGGCGAAACTCATCCGCGTCGGGTTCCACACGCGGCACCAGCCAACCACCTACCC
Source organism: uncultured Pseudomonas sp. (assembly GCA_966211665.1). Classification (GTDB taxonomy): domain Bacteria; phylum Pseudomonadota; class Gammaproteobacteria; order Pseudomonadales; family Pseudomonadaceae; genus Aquipseudomonas. The sequence continues at coordinate 9,974 of CBIHQF010000015.1, forward strand.
GCCCTCAGAAACGCCCTACCTAAAAACCAGCGGCAGCCGATGGCTTTATCCACGACAAGCAAACACCCTATGGATTATCCAGCCATGCCTACTGGGATTCGCCCTCCCGAGCAGCGAGGAACCATGCTCAAAAGAATTCGCCTGCTGATTGTCGATGACCACGCCATCATGCGTGAGGGATTGAAACAACTGTTCGCCCTGACCGAAGACCTGGAGGTGGTCGCCGAGGCGGAAAACGGCGCCATGGCGCTGGAGCGATTGCATCGGGGCGATATCGACGTGCTGTTGCTGGATATGAACATGCCCGGCCTCAGCGGCGAGGATCTGATCATGCACATCCGCGCCCATTATCCTGTGCAAAAAATATTGATGCTGAGCATGCACAACGAGCCGCAAATCGCTCAGCGCATGCTCAGAGCCGGCGCCACCGGCTACCTAAGCAAGACCTGCATGCCCGAGGTACTGCTCGGGGCGGTCCGCCGCGCCGCTTCCGGCGCACGCGTCCTCGATCCGCAAATCGCCGAAGACATCGCCCTCGAAGCCAGCAGCCCGATGCAACAGAGCTATCAGGACAAACTCACCGAGCGCGAACTCCAGGTACTCCGCCTGTTCGCCCTTGGCAGCAGCGTGAGCGGGATCGCCGAGGCGCTGGCGATCAGCAGCAAGACCGTCAGCACCCATAAGGCGCGACTGATGGAAAAGATGGGTTTCTCCAGCAATGCCGACATCGTCCGCTACGCCGTGAGCCAAAACCTTATCGAGTGACGCCTGGGCTCAGGCCCCCTCTGCGCACTACCTGGGGCAGCGCCCGAACCACCAGTAGGGCGCCGCCTACCGACGTCGCCGGCATGCCTACCCGAGAACCAGCATAGGCCGATGGTCGATTCATCCCATGGCCCGCATCATCAGCTTATGCCGGCCTTCTGCCGGCAATTTTTCAACGCAGACAAACCGGCGCTGCGCTGCAGTCGAAGCCGGTACCGGAGAATGAGATTGAGCGAAACCACTTACGCCTCCAAGCAATCCCCTGTAGGAGCATCCTCGATCATCCTGGCCATGGCGGCGCTCGGCGCCGCCTGCGTGCTGGCCACCGGGGAAGCGCAACTCCTACCCGAGAAGCTCGCCGTATTGATCCTGACATTGGGCGCGCTTGCGGCTTTCTACTACCACTCGCACAACCGCAGCCTGGACGGCGTGAAACCGCAAGCGGCCGGAAATCGGAGCGCTCGGGATATCTGTGGTTGCGCACAGGCGTCGACATACCGCGACGCGCTGCCGAACTGGGCCGGCCAGATCGAGTCCGCCCGCACGCTCACCGAAGAGGCCATTACCACCCTGGTCAACCATTTCGGCAGGATGTCCCAGCGGGTCGAGAGCGCCGCCGCGGCAGCCCAAGGCGGCACGGCGATGAGCGGCGGGTTGGCTTTACTGCTCGGCGACAGCCGGCAAGAACTGGAAGCGACTGTCGTCTCGCTGCGCGCGGCCCTGGCCACTAAAGAAGCGCTGCAATATGAGATGGCGGAACTGTCCAGGCTCACCGAGCAGCTGCGAACGATGGCCCAGGACCTCGGGAATATTGCCGAGCAGACCAACCGGGTAGCGCTCGACGCCATCCGGGCCGACCGGGGAGAGCAGGGCGTGGCGGCGATCGCGAATGAAATCCGCCGAGTCTCCGGCCTGTCCGGCGAAACCGGCAAACGCATCGGCGAGACCGTGGAGGCGGTAAATGCCGCCATCGCCAGCTCCCTGGCGGTTTCCCGCCAATATGCCGAGCAGAACGGGGCAACGGTGGACGACTCCAGGCAGGTCATCGAGCACGTCATCAAGCGTTTTCGCGGGGCGACCAGCACGCTTCTCGAGTCATCCCGCGAGCTACGCGAGGAAAGCCAGGCCATCGGCCAGGAAATTACCCAGATGCTGATCAGCTTAGGGTTCCGCGAGCATGTCACCCAGGTGCTCGGCCTGGTGCGCAGCGATCTGGAAAAACTGCAACGCAATCTCGCCCAGGCCGCTCGACGCGACCCTGCGAGCGGCTCGCACACGCGCCGAGCGGCATAAGGCGAATGCTCCGAGCGTTGCCTCCGCGCTCGCCGACGTCTAACGGGCCGGCGCGGGGGTAGCCGGACAACGCCGATGCCGCGCATGGCCAGGGTCTGCGCGGCCGCTTCTCGACCAGCGCCCCGCCGCGGCCGAAGCCCGCGCGAGAAAGGGTAGGAAACCCCCTACGACCATCGCCGGCGCACCTACCTAAAAACCAGCATCGGCCGATGGCCGGCTATCACGCAGGGTCTGCATCATTTGCGCCTACTGGCATTCTGCCGCCTGCTCTTCGATGCAGAACAAATCGTGCGCGGGTTTGCAGCGCCGTCGGCCAATGGATGGAGAATCCGCATTGAGCGAAACGACCGACCTCTCTAAGCAATCCCCAGCAGGCCTCCCCTTGGCATTCCTGGCCCTGGCGGGGCTGGGCGCCGTCTGCGTGCTGGCGGCGGGAGGGGCGCACCTTCTGCCTATGGGGCTGGCCGCGCTGCTTCTGGCGCTCGGCGCGGCGGCGACCATCTACCACCACTCGCGTAACCGCGCCTTGCGTCATGCCCTGCAAGCGCTCGCCGAGGCGCTGCGGGCGGCCAAGGATCGAGAACGCCAAGGGATCTGCCGCTGCGGCCTGGAGCCGGTATGCCGCGGCGTGCTGCCGGTCTGGGCCGGGCAGATCGAAGTCGCCCGCAGCCATACCGAAGAGGCGATCACCGCCCTGGCCGCCCGCTTCGCCGATATTTCCCAGCGCGTCGAGCGCGCCGTTTCGACTACCCGGGAAAGCGCGGCCGACGGCGGCCTGGTGGAATTGCTCGGCACCAGCCAGCACGAACTGGACGCCATAGTCGCTTCGCTGCGCGCCGCTCTGGCGACCAAGGAAACGCTGCTGCATGAAGTCATGGAGTTGTCCGCGCTCACCGAACAACTGCGGGCGATGGCCCAGGATGTCGGCAATATCGCCAAGCAGACCAACCTGGTCGCCCTCAACGCCGCCATCGAGGCCGCCCGTGCCGGCGAAGTGGGCCGCGGCTTCGCGGTGGTCGCGGACGAAATCCGCAAGCTCTCCAGCCTGTCCGGCGAAACCGGCAAGCGTATCGGCGAAACCGTGGATACGGTGAACGCGGCCATCGCCAACACCCTGGCGATCTCCCGCCAGTACGCCGAACAGGACGCAGCCACGGTGAGCAACTCCGGGCACGTCATCGAGCAGGTGATCGAGCGCTTTCGCGGCGCCACCGGCAGCCTGCTCGAATCCTCCCGCGGGTTGCGCGAGGAAAACCAAGCCGTCGGCCAGGAAATCGCCCAGGTGCTGGTCAGCCTGCAATTCCAGGATCGCGTCAGCCAAGTCCTCGGTTTGGTCCGCAACGACCTGGAAAAGCTGCACCAGAGCCTCGTCCAGGGGCAGCGGGACAGCGCCGCCGGCCTCGCGCCGCCCCCACTCGATGCCGACGCCTGGCTCGAACAGCTGGCACGCACCTACACCATGCCCGAACTGCATGACGTGCACCGGGGCAACGCCTATGGCACGCCCGGCAACGAATCCGAAATCACCTTCTTCTAGGAGCCCCCATGGCCAAGACCATCATGATCGTCGACGACTCCGCCTCCCTGCGCCAGGTCGTCAGCATCGCCCTCAAGGGCGCCGGCTACGAAACCGTCGAAGCCTGCGACGGCAAGGACGCCCTGAGCAAGCTCGACGGCCGCAAGCTGCATCTGATCATCAGCGACGTGAACATGCCGAACATGGATGGCCTGTCCTTCGTCCGCGCGGCCAAGCAATTGCCGGCCTACAAGTTCACCCCGGTGATCATGCTCACCACCGAAGTCAGCGACGCCAAGAAGCAGGAAGGCCAGGCCGCTGGGGCCAAAGCCTGGGTGGTCAAGCCATTCCAGCCGGCGCAGATGCTCACCGCGGTTTCCAAACTCATTCTGCCGTAAGCGCGACCAACGACGGCTTGGCCTGCAACGACGGAAGCGACGGGAGAGGAACCGATGAACAGCTCAACACAAAGCCCGAACAGCCAGCAACGCATCGCCATCGAGGGCGAGCTGAACATCTACACCGCCAGCGAATGGAAAAAGCGCCTGGACGATCTGATCGGCCAGGATGGCAATCTGGAACTGGACCTGGGTGCGGTGCAGGAACTGGATACCGCCGGGCTGCAACTGCTGATCATGGCCAAAAGGGAAGCCACCGCACGCAACCGACAACTCTCGCTGAGCAACCACAGCCAGGCGGTGCTGGAGGTGTTCGAGCTGTGCGGCGTGGCCGCCTTCTTCGGCGACCCCATCCTGCTGCAGCCAAACGCACGATGAACAGGGAACGCTCATGAACCTGGACGACGCACTGCAGACCTTCATCGTCGAAAGCTTCGACCTGCTGCAGCAGATGGAAGATGCCCTGCTGCATATCGAGCAGGCCCCGGACGACCCCGACACGATCAACGCGATCTTCCGTGCCGCCCACACCATCAAGGGTTCTGCCGGTCTGTTCGGCCTGGACGAGATCGTCGCCTTCACCCACGTGGCGGAAAGCGTGCTGGACCGCGTGCGCGACAAGCAATTGCGCTTCACCGAAGAGCTGACCGCGCTGTTCCTGCAGGTCTGCGACCATATCGGCGTGCTGGTGAAACTGGTCGCCGACCATAAGCAACCGGAGAAAACCGTGCGGCAACATGGCGCCAATCTGCTCAACTGGCTGAACGGCCTGCTGGACGAAACGCCAGCGGCGGACACACAAACCAGCACACTGCCGGTCGAGCACAGCCCGAGCGTCGAGCGCAGCGCCGCCGACACCTCGGCCAGCGATCACTGGCACATTTCCCTGCGTTTCGGCCGCGACCTGCTGCGCAACGGCATGGACCCGCTGGCTTTCATTCGCTATCTGGGCACCCTGGGGCGTATCCACAGCATCGTCACCCTGACCGACGGCATACCGCCGTCCGCCGAGATGGACGCGGAAAGCTGCTACCTGGGGTGCGAGATCGGTTTCCGCAGCGACGCCGACAAGGCCGCCATCGAGGGCGCCTTCGAGTTCATCCGCGAAGACAGTCAGGTGCGCATCCTGCCGCCGCACAGCAAAACCGACGAATACCTGCAATTGATCCAGGAGCTGCCGGAAGAGGACCTGCGCCTCGGCGAAATCCTCATGCGCTGCGGCACCCTCACCGCCGCCGAGCTGGATGGCGTGCTGCGCAGCCAGAGCACCGAGCAGCAACCGGCACAACCGATCGGCCAGGTGCTGGTCGAGCAACAGATCGTGCATCCGCCGGTGGTCGAGGCCGCGCTGAAAAAGCAACAGCAGGTCAAGGACAGCCGCAAGAGCGAGAACAGCCTGATCCGTGTCGATGCCGACAAGCTCGACCAGCTGATCAACCTGATCGGCGAGCTGATCATCGCCGGCGCCGGCGCCAATCTGGCCGCCCAGCAGGCCGGCGCCAACGAGTTGGTGGAGGCCACGGCGGTTCTCGCGCGCCTGGTGGAAGAAGTGCGCGACTCGGCGCTGACCCTGCGCATGGTGCAGATCGGCTCGACCTTCAACCGCTTCCAGCGCGTGGTGCGCGACGTGGCCAAGGAACTCGGCAAGGACATCCGCCTGGAAATCAGCGGCGGCGAAACCGAGCTGGACAAGACCGTGGTGGAGCGCATCGGCGACCCGCTCACCCACCTGGTGCGCAACGCCATGGACCACGGCATCGAACCCGCCGAGGTGCGCCTGGCCCAAGGCAAACCGGCCCAGGGTCTGTTGCGCCTCAATGCTTACCACGACGCCGGCAGCATCGTCATCGAAGTCGCCGACGACGGCGGCGGCCTGAACAAGGCGAAGATCCTGCGCAAGGCTATCGAGCGCGGCTTGGTCGGCGAGGGGCAGAACCTGGCCGACAAGGACATCTTCAACCTGATCTTCGAACCCGGTTTCTCCACCGCCGAGCAGATCAGCAACCTCTCCGGCCGCGGCGTCGGCATGGACGTGGTCAAGCGCAACATCACCGCCCTGCGCGGCAGTATCGAACTGGACAGCATCGAGGGCCAGGGCACCACCCTGCGCATCCGCCTGCCGCTGACCCTGGCGATCATCGACGGTTTCCTGGTCGGCGTCGGCAACGCCAGTTACGTGATCCCCCAGGACATGGTGGTGGAATGCATCGAGCTGGCGCGCGAACACGCCGACGCCGGCGACGGACGCGATTACCTCAACCTGCGCGGCGAAGTGCTGCCGTTCATCCGCCTGCGCGAACTGTTCGCCATCGAGGGCAACCCGCCACGCCGGGAAAACGTGGTGGTGGTGCAGTTCGCCGGCCAGCGCGCCGGGCTGGTGGTGGACCGCCTGCAAGGCGAATTCCAGACCGTGATCAAACCCCTGGGCAAGGTCTTCGGGCAGATCAAAGGGGTCGGCGGTTTCACCATCCTCGGCAGCGGCGAAGTGGCGCTGATCCTGGATGTTTCCGGACTGGTCAAGCAGGTCGTCGGCACGCGCCAGCGGGCCGGCATTGAGCACTGATCGACACGCGCAAGGTTAACCGATAAGCAGCACGTCATCCCACCCAGCATGAGCAGAGAGAACAATCATGGATAGTTTTGCGAACTTGAAAATCGGCACCAAGCTCGGTGCCGGGTTTGGCTTCGTGGTCGCCCTGCTTGCCGTCACGGCAGCCGTCGGAATCAGCCGACTGGGGCAACTCAACGACGGTGTCGACGACATAGTCTCGGACAAATGGCCCAAAGTCGTGCTGTTGCAAGATGGTCTGCGCGGCGTGAACGACATCGGCCTCGGCAGCCGCGACCTGATCCTCGCGGGGAACGATCGGGAAGGCTGGGAGCAGGCGCGCGAGCGGATCATGGAAGGGCGCAAGAGCATCGCCGCGGCCTGGGATGAATTGACCCCCAGCCTCACACAGCCCAAGGGCAAGGAGATGATGCAGGCGATTCTCGCGGCGCGCGAACGCTACATCGCAGCCCAGGATCGGGTGCTCAAACTGACCGGGGAGGGACAATCGCTCGAAGCGCGGCAGTTCCTCGCCGGCGAGTTCAACGCCGCCGCCACCGAGTACCGCCAACGGGTCAACGCCTTGATCGGGTTTCAGGCCGAACTGATGGACGAGACCGGTAAAACGGCGAAAACCACTTTCGCCGACGGCCGCAACCTGATGCTGATACTGGCCGCCGTGGCCATTGGCTTCGCCGCACTGTTGAGCACCCTGATCATCCGTGGCCTGCTCCGCCAACTGGGCGGCGAACCCCAGTTCGCCAGCACCGTATCGCGGCGCATCGCCGAAGGCGATCTGACCGTCGATATTCCACTCAAGGGCAACGACACCGGCAGCATGCTCGCCGCCATGAAGGGTATGGCCGAGAAGCTCTCGCAGATCATCGGCGAAGTACGCGGCGCAGCCGATTCGCTGAGCAGCGCCGCCGAGGAGGTCTCCGCCACCGCCCAGAGCATGAGCCAGGCCTCCAGCGAACAGGCCGCCAGCGTCGAGGAAACCTCCGCCTCGATCGAGCAGATGTC